>NZ_JBQEMU010000017.1:0-49123 GCF_052044235.1 Flavobacterium sp. 22659 | reverse complement strand
CCCGTCAGTTTTTAAAACTCGTCGGGTTTATTATTAAAAAACCTCAGCGAGGCGATATATTTATAGATATTAAACCATCCGAATGTAAAGAGCTCCAGCGGGGTGAAATATTTGAATTGTAAATGATTTATATGTCGCTCCTCTGGAGCTTTATATTGTAAATATCTATTTTATTCTATTAATATTTCGCTTCTCCGAAGCTTGTATAAAAAAATAAACCCGACAGGTTTCAAAAACCTGACGGGTTTGTTATTAGAAAGCCTCAGCGAGGCGATATATTTATAGAAATTAAACCGTCCGAATGTTAAGAGCTCCAGCGGAGCGACATATTTGATTGTGAAAATTATATGTCGCTCTGCTGGAGCTTTATGTTGTAAATATCTATTGTATTCTATTAATATTTCGCTTCTCCGAAGCTTTAAAAATTAATTTCTTTTTTCTCTCCTTTTTTCAAAACAATCTCTTGCTTTTTATCACCAAAAATCAAAGTTGTTTTTCCTCCTGTTTTAGAAGAGATTACAACATGAGTTAGATTTTTATTACTCCATGCCATTTCAATTTCAAATCCTCCTCTGGCGCAGATTCCTTTTACAGAACCTTCTGCCCAGGCATCTGGTAAAGCAGGTAATAATCGAATCTCATTTTCATCTGACTGGACTAACATTTCGGCAACGGCAGCTGCTCCGCCAAAATTACCATCAATTTGAAATGGCGGATGTGCGTCGAATAAATTTGGGTATGTTCCTCCTCCTCTTCTTGGTTTTTCCGTTTTCTTTCCGTCAGGATCTACATAACGAAGTAATTCTCGGAACATTTTATAAGCGCGGTTTCCGTCCCAAAGTCTTGCCCACAGATTAATTCTCCAGCCTTTTGACCAGCCGGTTGTTTCATCTCCTTTTATTTCTAACGTTTTTTTTGAGGCTTCTGCCAAATCCGGAGTTTTTAAAGGCGTAATATGATCGCCTGGAAAAAGCCCAAATAACTGCGATTGATGGCGATGTTTTGGATCCTGATCATCCCAGTCAAAATACCATTCCTGCAGATTTCCTTTTTTACCAATTTGATACGGATGTAATTTTGAAAGTGCTGTTTCTAATTTTACTCTAAAAGCAGCATCTGTATTCAGCACTTTTGACGCTTTTATGGTTTTATCGAAACATTCGCGAATCATAGCTAAATCTGCCGTTCCTCCGTAAAATGTCGCACCCGCAAAACCATCTGCCAATTTGTATTGATTTTCTGGAGAAGTGGATGGCGATGTAATTAAATTTCCTTTTTTATCGGTTACAAGCCAGCCCAAACAAAATTCGGCAGCACCTTTCATTATTGGATAACCCTCTTTTTTTAAGTATGTTTCGTCTTGTGTAAAAATATAGTGCTCCCAAATATGAGTACTCAGCCAGGCACCCGCCATTGGCCAGCAAGCCCACATTGGATCTTCTTTTCCAAACTGCCCAACTGGATTGGTCATTGCCCAGATATCTGAATTATGCGCTGCAGCCCAGCCTTTATCTACTCCATAAAAAGTCTTTGCCGTAACTTTTCCTGTTACCGAAAGGTTTTTAATGAAACTCAAAAGCGATTTGTGCATTTCTGAAAGATTGGTGTTTTCTGCCAGCCAATAGTTTTCTTCCAGATTAATATTCATTGTATAATTACTGCTCCAGGGCGGACTTAAATGCGGATTCCAAAGTCCCTGTAAATTGGCTGGAACGCCCAAAGTTCTTGACGAACTGATTAATAAATAACGTCCGAAATTGAAATATAGAATTTCTAGGTTCTTATCTTCTTTTCCGTCTGCATAACGCAATAAACGTTCGTCTGTCGGTAAATCAGGTGCAGTTGTTTTTCCTAAATTTAAATCAACACGATTGAAGAATTTTTGATAATCGGCAATGTGAGATTCTTTTATTTTGTCAAATGGTTTTTCAAAAGCTTTATTCAGGTTTTGTGCCGCAATTGCTATATCGTCTAAACCTTCTGATGCCGGATTTTTGTCAAAACCATTAAAACTTGTTGCGACAGAAACGTAAATAATCGCTTCTGTTGCGTCTTTTAAGGTTAACGTTTCTCTCGAACTTGTAATTTTTCCGTCGGATTTTTTGATTTGAACTAAACCTGTAAATCGTGTACCTCTATCTTTTAGGGCTAGATATTTTGGCAGTACATTGTATCCTGCATTTTCATGAATTGGTGCAGAACCAGTTATAACCAAGATATTATTTCGTACTTCTACATTAGATTTTAAAAGGCTTTTTAAATTGATATCAAAATTTAAAGCTCCTTTTTGATCGGCTGTTAATTTAATTATCATGATTTGGTCTGGTGCCGAAACAAAATACTCTCGTGTGTATTTTATACCAGCCATTTCATAACTTACTTTTGATACGGCGTTTGAAATATCCAGTTCTCTGCGATAATTTACGGCTTTTCCTTTTTCAGAATTATTGATTTCCAGTGTTCCTAAAGGCGCATACGATTCGGAGTTTTTTCCTTGTACTTTTTTATTTAATTCTTCGGCCAGTTTGTAGTTTTCGTTTTGCAATGCTTCGCGAATCGCTGGAATATTTTTATAAGCTTCCGGATTCATATTTGTATTTACCGGTTCGCCTGACCAAAGTGTAATGTCATTCAAATAAATTTTATCTGAATTTACACCTCCAAAAACTGTCGCACCCATTTTTCCGTTTCCTAAAACCAAACTTTCTTCAAAAAATTCTGCGGGCTGTTTGTACCATAAAACATTTTTTGATTGTGCCAAAATGTTTGTATAATAAGATGTGAGAAGTAAGATGAAAAATGTTTTTTTGATAAGGGTTGAATTCATTTTGCTGCGTTTTAAATATTACCGATCAGATGTTCCCACGGAAACAATATTGCATTTTTAATTTTTACTGCGGATTTCATCCGCAGCTACCGATGAATTGTTCCTAACGGAACATTTTAAATTTATTTTTCATTCAAACAAGTTTTGAAAACCGTTCAAATTATCCTTTACTTCTCACTAATTACTAAGGACTAATTACTATTTACTCACTTTGTATTTTTCGCCGGCAGTAATCATTTCCCAATTATCGGTTCTGAATTGTGATGCAGGAAATTTTTCTTTGTTGAAAAGATTGATCTGTGTATCATCGTCTGCCCAGCCATAATGAACAGCAAGTGGATTTTGAATTTTATCACTCGAAACAATTACTTTGTTGTCTTTTATAATCGCTTTTGCAGAATGAAAAACTTTGTCTGCACCTGCGATTTCAAATCCTTTTAACTCATCGTTATTTGGCGTTGATAATCCGCTGCCAATATTGTCAAAAGTTAAAATAATCTGGTTTCCTTTTATTTCCTGAGATTTATAAACTGGTCCGCTGTGAATTTGTTTTTTACCGTAAATGTTGTTCATCGCAATCGCAGCCAAACGCAATCCAATATCTTGTTTGTTGGTTGGATGAATATCTTTTGCGTTCCCAATGTCCGTTGTAACTGCCATTCCTGTGTTTGGGAGTTTTAAAGTTTCAGACTGCGCTTCTCGAAGTTCTGCCCAACGGCTTCCTTTTTGGCTGTTGCCGCCAAACTCATCAAAGGTTGACAATTGAACGAAATAAAACGGAAAGTTTCCTTGTTTAAATTTTGTTCTCCAGTCAGTTATCATCAGCGGAAATGACTTTTTATATTGTTCTGCCCTCCATACATTAGCTTCTCCCTGATACCATAAAACACCCTGAAACGCGTACGGCACTAACGGATTTACCATTGCATTGTATAATAATGAAGGATAACTATTAGGCGAAACTTCGATTCTTACTTTTACAATATTAAATTTCCAAAGTCCTTCCAGAGATACATTTGAGTCTTTAAAATCGATTTTTAAATCGGCTAGATCACCGTAAATTCCGCCGCCGCCGCTGTAATCTGTAATCCTAACAGCAATCACGTTTGTTCCTTCTTTTAAAACATTGGCTGGAATTTTATAAATTCTTAGTTTGTCCCAAAGGTTATTGGTTCCTACTTCGACTCCATTTACATACGTTTTGTCTTCATCGTCTACTTTTGCTAAATGTAAAATTGCTTCTTTTTTAGCTTGTTCGGCAGTTAGAACAATCGTTTTTCGCATCCAGACAATTCCATCAATATTTCCAATCTGCTGGTTTTCCCAAAGTGAAGGCACTTTTATTTCCGGCCAGTTTTTATCCTGAAAATCCGATTTTTTAAATTGATCTTCGTTTTCCATTGAAATATCAAAACTCTGCACTTTTTTCAGATTGTCTAAAATTGATTTTTTATAGCTTTCAAAAACTGCATCAATATCTACAACCGGAACATGGGCTATCATCGATTTAAATTCATCACTGTTTTGAAATGCTTCACGGCTTGTCCAGGTTTCCACATTAGTTCCTCCCCAGGAAGTATTTATGATTCCTATTGGAATTTTTAATTCTGAATATATTTTTCTGGCAAAGTAATATCCAACAGCTGTAAAATTACCAACGGTTTCTTTGTTTGCTGTTTCCCATTTTCCAGCTTTTAAATCGTCTTTTGGTTTTCCGCTTAAATCCTGTGCCACTCCAAAATGACGAATCATAGGATAATTTGAATCTGCAATTTCTTTTTCGGCATTCATAGTTTTGAAAACCTGAAATTCCATATTCGATTGTCCGCTGCAAATCCATACTTCTCCAACCAAAACATTTTTGATCGTGATTGTATTTTTTCCAATTACAATCAGTTCAAAAGGTCCGCCGGCTTTTTCTGATTTTAAATTAAGAGTCCATTTTCCATTTTTATCTGCTTTGGTTTTTTGGATTTGTTTGTTAAAATGGACTTCTATTTTTTCATCAGCATCAGCAAAACCCCAAATTGGAATTTGTTTGTCTCTTTGGAGCACCATTCCATCTGAAAACAATAAAGGCATTTTTACATTAGCGCTTACAAAAACACTAAATATCAACAAAATAACCATTAAATACTTTTTCATATCCTGCAATTTAAAATAGTTAAAATCAAATTAGTGATATAAGTAAAAATAAATTCAAAGCTATTTTTAAATTTAAATTATCTTATATCACTAATATAATTTAGAAAGTTTTTTTATTGTAATCCTTCTTTTAAAGCCGTCAAAGCCTGTGAGTCAAAAACAGTATTATCGCTTCTTTTAAAAATTCCAAAACTGTTATCGCCTGTACTTCCTTCGTCCCAATAAAAAGGCAATAATCCGTTTGCTCGAGCTGTTTTTACCACCGTTTTTAAGTAATACGCTCTTGATGCCAAATGTAAAGTTAAACCTTCTCCGGTTAGACTTGTTCTTCTGATTGCTCCAAATTCTCCTAATAAGACCGGAATTCCTTTATCTACAAACTGAGTTTTCATTAACTTGAAATTTTTCTCTAAGTCTGCTTCTTCTCCCCAGTTTGCATTTCTTTCTGTATCGGTTGCTGAATGGTAACCTGATCCCCAATAGTAAAACATTTTACCCCAAGATTCATCTTTTGTTAAACCTGCAAAATTCCATGGTGTATAATAATGAACCTCAACCATCATTCGGTTTGCTGCTGTATCTGTTGGCAAAACGGTCATTAATTTATTTGTTTTTTCAATGTCGGTTGTTGGCCCCTGAACTACTAAAGTACGATACGCATTTTTTCCACCTGTAGAACGAACAGCGTCAATAAATGTTTGGTGATAGGATGTTAAAACTGCCATTTGTGCAGCATCTTCAACAGCTGGTTCATTGGCACTTGCAAAAAGTAAATGCTCGTCAAAGTCACGTAAATGCGTGGCTATTTGTTCCCAAAAAGCTTTTTGTTTGGCGTTAGTTTCTTCTTTTTTGGCTTCGGTAATATTGTTTTCCAGCCAGCCGCCGTCCCAGTGAATGTTTACCAAAACATACATATCATTATCTACACAATATTGTACAACTTCTTTCACTCGGTTCAGCCAAGCAGTTTGAATTTGTGCAGTTGAAGCATTCGCTAGATTTTGATTCCATGAACATGGAATTCGAATGGCATTAAAACCGTTTGCTTTTACAGCATCGATTAAAGCTTTTGTAACTTTTGGGTTTCCCCAAGCGGTTTCTCCACCAGTTGCTTCCATTGTGTTGCCAATGTTCCAGCCTAGTTTTATTTTTGCAGCTAACTGCACTGCATTACTTGACATTCCAGTTTGGTCTGCAGCAATTGGATTTGTATTATAGCTTGGATATAAACCTGCAGCTGCTGCGCCTCCTGCCTGAGAAACTGCAATTTGTATTGGAGAAGTTTCATCAGAAGTAATTGTTATAACCGCTGTTCTTGCTTCTTTTCCGGTATTTTCTAAAGCTGTAATTTTAACTAAAACTGATCCTGTAACACCAGAAGTCTGGCTTAGTTCCAGCCATTTAGTATCGGCGCTGCTGATTTTCCATGTTCTGGCATTTGTCGTCACTTTTATGTTGACGTCGTTTCCTGTGTTGGCAAAATCAATTTTATTGGTATCAACCGTAAGTGTTTTTTCGGCTGTTTTCTCTGCTTCTTCTTTATCTGAACTGCAAGCCCAAATACTTAAAAAAGAAAAACATAATACAAAACTAAACAGGTAACCTTTGATGATCTTTTCCATTTTATTTGATTGTGAAGTTAATTTCCTTTTTAATATCTCTTGAAGAAGTTCCTAACTTAATTGTATATTTTCCTGGCTCAACTGTCCATTTTTTAGAAGCAACATCATAATAAGCCAATTCTTTTACTGGAACTTTGATTGTTATTTTTTCTGAACTTCCGGCTTTTACATCTGCTTTTTTGAATCCTTTTAATTCTTGTGCCGCACGGTTAATTTTTGAATCAGATTTTGAAGTATACAACTGAACTACTTCTTTTCCGTCTACTTTTCCTGTGTTTTTAACGTCAACCGTAACTTCAATTACATCGTTTTGAGCGTAAGAATCTTTATCTGTTTTGGCATTATCAAGTGCGAAAGTTGTGTATGATAATCCGTAACCAAAAGGATATAATGGTGCTACGTTTTTAGTATCAAACCAACGGTATCCTATTAAGATTCCTTCAGCATAATTAACCGCTTTGTCTCCAGGGAAACTGTTTGTGGCGTGTGCAGGAGAATCTTTTAGTTGTTTTGGCATTGTCCAAGGTAATTTTCCTGACGGATTTACTTTTCCTAAAATAACATCAGCCAAAGCATTTCCGCCTTCAGAACCATTGAACCAGCTCCAAACTAAAGCTGATGATTTCTGGCTTACTTCATTCAAATCAAACGGAGCGCCGGCAATCATTACTACAATCGTTTTTGGATTTGCCTCTATTACTTTTTTGATTAATTCTTCTTGTCCAAATGGCAAGTGTAAATCTCTACGGTCTGAAGCTTCTGTTTCGTAATCACGGTTTGAACCTGCAAAAATAATGGCAACATCAGATTTTTTAGCGGCTTCTACAGCTTCCTGAACTTTTGCAGGATCTAATTTGTCAATTGTAACTGGTCCTGTAGAAGTAATATTTCCTAAATTTCCTTTATTTTTCTCCTCATATTTCTCTAAATATCCTTCAGCATAATTGATTTTAACTGATGAAGGCAATCTGTTTTTAAGACCTTCAAGAGGTGTAACTTCTCTTTTTGTTTTTACTCCGGCACCAAATCCGCCCAAAGCATTTTTCTTTGTTGCATTGTTTCCAATTACAGCAATAGATTTAACTCCATCTAATTTTAATGGCAGTGCATTGTTTTCGTTTTTCAACAATACAATTGCTTCAGCTGCAATTTTGTAAGCGTCTTGGTAATGCGCTTCGGTTGCTATGCTTCCTTTTGCACGCTGGCCTCCGCCCATTGCTTTTACTTGGAATAAAACTCTTAAAATACGTTTTACATGCAGATCAATTTCTTTCTCAGAAACTTCTCCAGATTTTACTGATGCAATTAATTTATCGGCTAAGAAAAATTCGTTGAAAGGTTTTGGTGTTCCCATTTCAATATCCAAACCATTTTTCAAAGATTTTGCTGTAGAATGAACCGCAGCCCAATCTGAAACTACAATTCCTTTAAATCCCCATTCATCACGAAGGATTTTATTCAGCATATAATCGTTCTCACATAAATATTCGCCTCTAAATTTGTTATAAGCGCCCATTATACTGTATGCTTTCGCTTCTTTTACAGTAGCTTCAAAAGCGGGAAGATAAATTTCGCGAAGTGTACGTTCGTCAATTTGTACATCGACAAAATCGCGATTTGTTTCCTGATTGTTTGCTGCGTAGTGTTTTACACATGCCATTACATCTTTTTCTTGTAAACCAACAACCAAAGGCACAGCTATTTTTTTATTTAAAAACGGATCTTCCGACATGTATTCGTATGTTCTTCCTCCAAGCGGTGTTCTTACCATATTGATCGCTGGCGAAAGGAGCATATCTTTGTCTCTTGCGCGTAATTCTTCTCCTAAACTGGTTCCGAAAGTATGTGCCATTTCTGCATTCCAAGTTGCTGCTAAAGCACCTCCTGCCGGATAATACGTTGCAAAATCGTTTGTCCATCCTGCCGGAGCCCAATTGTCTCTTGAAATTTCTTCGCGAACTCCCAATGGCCCATCAGCCATTTTTAATTCTGGAATTCCTAGACGTTTTACACCTGCATTGGCAAACATACTGTTCCCATGAAGCATTCCAATTTTTTCTTCTAATGTCATCTGCGAAATCAGTTTATCGATTTCTGCATCATGATCTGTACTGATTTCTTTCCCAACATATTCTTGAGTCTGGCTGGAATTTGAAGCTGAAGTTTGTGTTTCATTTTTACAAGAAGTAAAAAATGCAAAAACCAAAGCTGCAGAAAGGTATATCATTTTGTTTTTCATAGATAGTTAGGTTCTTTTTATTTAAAGATTTGATTCCTGACTCAGAATCTTTAAATACAGTTAATATTACTTTTATGTTTGTGGTTTTAATTATTGTTTGATTAAATTCAGCATTACAACATCATTTTCATTGATTTTAAATTCTCTGCTGAAAGTTCCTTTTCCGTCAATTGTAATTTTTTCTGTCGAAATAGGCGCGCCGTTATTTTTCTCTTTTATTAAATTTACCTGTTCACGTGTTAACTGACTTGGTTTATTCATCGCCAGATAATCTGCGTAAGCGTCATTTACTTTGTAACCCACTTTGTAAATTTCTAAAAGATATTTTCCTTTCTGCATTCTGTCAATCTCCACTTTTACTTTTCCTTTTTCTTTTGATGGAAGGTCTTTTATATAATAGGTTTGATTCAATTCCTTATCGCCGGGATGTGTATTGGTAAAATCCCATAATAAAACCTGAACATCACCTTTTGCATTTTTAGAACTCCAGGAAGCTTTATCTGAATTTTGGAGTTCTGTTTCTCCTAATTTATTCAATAGATAATAAGAGAAATAAGCTGGCTTTTTAATTCCCTGCGTATTCAACAATCCGAAACCGCCGTGGAAAGGTGTAAATCTTGGTCCTGCTTCTTCAAAAATATCGGTAAAAACCCAATATGACATGGAATTTGCCACATTGCCGACTTGCTTTAATTTTTGTAAAATATAAGCTGCCGAATGATAGCTGTCGTGAATTGGATCTGCTGGCGTGTAAGATGAACTCCATTCCGTATAATGCAATTCAAGATTCGGTTTAGCCGACTCTGCAATCAATTTTCTTGAATTGATAATTTCACCGCTTACACTCCATTCGTCCTGATTTAAAATTGTTCCCGAAGTTCCGAATTCGTCCAGATATCCATGTTTTACACCATAAGTATGTGTCGAAACAAAATCCATCGGAACATTATTTTTAGTACAGAAATCAATTGTTTCAGAAACCCAAGCAGAACCTGCTGTTGCCGGTCCGCCGACTTTATATTCTTTGTTTACTGCTTTTACACCACGAGCGGCATAATCGTATAATTTATAATATTCTTCCTGAGTACTGCTCCAAAATCCCGGTGATAAATTCGGTTCGTTCCAGACTTCAAAATACCATGTTTTTACTTCTTCATCTCCGTAACGTGCCGCAAAATGCTGGGTTAAATTTCGAACTAAATCTTCCCATTTTTTATAATCTTTTGGAGGTGTTACGTTGCCGCGCCACCAGAAAATCGTTTCTTTCCCGCTTGCTAATGCATTGGGCATAAAACCTAATTCTACAAACGGTTTCATTTTCAGACTTACAATATAATCGAACAAAACGTCTACATATTGATAATTGTATTCTGGATTTCCTTTTTCGTCTTCACGATAAACGGCCATATCATCAGACAATAAACCATGAAAACGAATGTATTTAAAATCGCATTCTTTTTTTACCAATGCCAATTGCTGCTGCCAATCTGCACGAAGACCTTCATTTGCTCTTCCTGCTCCGATGCATTCTTTGAACATGGTGTTTAGTTTTCCTGCTTCTTTTTTATAATCAACTTTTATCGTTCGGTTTTGTGCCATCAAATGGACTGAACTAAATAAAACTGCTGCTATTAAAAGTTTTTTCATCTGGAAATGGTTTTATTTATTTTTTTTCTCGCAGATTTAGCAGATCAAGGAGATTTTTTTATTCTTTTCAATCTGTAAAAAAATATGCCACAGATTAAAAAAATTAAAAAGATTAAATCTGCACAATCTGCCAAATCTGCGGGAGAAAAAGAAAAAATCCTTTTCAATCTTTTTAATCTGTGGCTAAATATTTTATTTTCTAACCATATGTTAGATGCACTGCAGTGCGTCTATACAAATACGTTTGTCAAAAAACTGAACTGATTATAACTTTTTGAATCTCACTGCTCCACCTCCAGCTCCGCCTAATTTCAATTGTAATTTATCTGAAGCTTTTACTGTTTTCTTAGAAATTGCTACGGCTTCTGGATTGTGTGTTTGATCTGTTCCTTCGGCATCAACATAAATCTGTGCTTCGTAAGTGGCGTTTGAATCTAAGAATGATAATGAAACTTCTACGTTTCTTGGTTTCTCATTTGTTAAAGTTCCTAAATACCAGTCTGCGCTGTTTCTGTCTTTTCTTGCTGTTGTGATGTACTCGCCAATTTTTCCTTCTAAGATTTTAGTGTCTTCCCAATCTGTTGGAACATCTTTTAAGAATTGTAAAGCTGGTTTTCCTTCATAATTTTCTGGAAGATCAGCCAACATTTGAATTGGAGAATAAATCGTAACGTACAATGCCAATTGCTGTCCCACAGTTCCCTGAATTCTTTTTCCCGGATATCCTTGTTTTACTTCAACATCAAAAATTCCAGGTGTAAAATCCATTGGACCAGAAAGCAATCTTGTAAACGGAATAATGCTTAAATGGTTTGGCGGATTTCCTTCGCTCCAAGCGTTATATTCTTGTCCGCGTGCTGCTTCTCTTGAAACCATATTTGGAAAAGTTCTTCTTTCTCCTGTATCTTTTATTGATTCGTGGTATAAAACTGCTAAATCATATTGTGCTGCTTTTTCTAAAATATATCTGAAATAATTTACTCCAAACTGTCCGAAGTGCATTTGTTTCATGTTTAATTTAGAACCTACGTGACCAATTTTCACGGTATGAATTCCAAGTTTTTTGTACAAAGCAAAACCTTCATCAACTTCTTTTAAGTAATTAATTAAGTTTGAACCTGTTTCGTGGTAACCGATTAATTCGATGTTCTTTTTCTTTCCGTATTCAACTACTTTTTCTAGATCGAAATTATCGGCACTTTTCGTGAAGCTGAACATGTGCATACGGTTTTCATACCAACCTGGCGTCCATCCTTTATTCCATCCTTCGATTAATAAATGGTTGAAACCTTCTTTTGCTGTAAAATCGATATATTCTTCAGCGTGTTTGGTTGTAGCACCTTGTTTGTCGCTTTCCCAGAAGGTATATTTACCAATGTGCATTCCCCACCAAATACCTAAATATTTATAAGGTTTGAAATAGTTGTTTGTATTCTTTAATTTGTTTGGTTCGTTTAAGTTTAAAACCAAATAAGAAGTGATCAACTCACCTGGATTTTCTCCAATTTGAAGTGTTCTCCATGAAGAAGTGAAAGTATCTTTTACACGAACTTTCACACCGTCAGGCCAAGGCACTAAATCTGATTTTAGTTCTGTTCCTTTAGTGTTTACCAAAGTCATACTGGCAAAATCGATCAAGTTTGCTTCGTGGAAACTTAACGCTAATCCGTTTTTGCTTTCGATTGTTAATGGCGTTAAAACGGTATCCAAAGTACTTACCGGCGCATCTTTGAAAAGATATTCGTCACGGTTTTCTCTGTTTGCCGGAATCCACCATGCTTTTCCATCTTCTTTTAAGTTGAAAGTTGTTTTTTCATCCATGATGAAAATACTGTCTTTTACATTTTGTTTTGGATAAACGTATCTAAAAGCCACTCCATAATCGAAGGCGCGAAACTGAATTTGTAATTTTCTTTTGTTTCCTGTTTTTTGCTGTAAATCAACTACCAATTGATTGTAGTGATTTCTAATATTTTTCTTTTCTCCCCAAACTTGTTCCCAAGTTTCGTCAAACGTAGAAGTTTTTGCTCCTTTAATTTCAAAGTTTGTGCTTAAGTCTTCGTTTCCTTTCAATACAAATCCCATATCTGACGGAGAAATGACTTCGGTTTTTCCGTGAGAAACTGCATATTTTGGAGCGTTTTTTACTAACTCAAATTTGATTTTATTTTGTCCGTTTGGCGATGCTAATTCATAAGCGTTTTTTGCTTTCTGACTGTATCCAATCGAAACTGAAAGTAATAGAGCGGGAAGAATGAGGTGTTTTTTCATGGTCATTTTCTTAATTCATTTTTAATAAATCGGGCGTCGCAAGCTTTCACCCGATTTAAAAACTAAACAAAAACTAATTTTTATCCTAAGTTGTTTTTTTAGGCCACAGATTTCACAGATTAAAAGGATTATTACTATTGTAGATTTTTTAATCTTTAAATAAATGAAAATATAACACGGACTAAAAGAATAAATCAGCTCAATCTGCGTGAGAGAAATAAAAATTATTTTAATCTGTGTATCCCGACAGCTATCGGGAGTGGCATATATTCTATTTTATCCACTCTGTTTTAAAAGTGGTTTTTCCGTTTAATGGATTTGATGCGACGTCAAAATTGTTTCCGTTTTTGTTCACTTTTATTTCTTGTACTGCATCACCTTCTGGTAAAAATACTTTGGCTGTTGCCGAAGTGGTTTTATCGCTTGCGTAAACTTTTAATGTCAATTTGCTCCAATCCATATCTTTTGTAGACTGCGCTAAACCGATATGTGGAATTGCTGTTCCGTCTTTAATTAAAACTACGATTGGCACTTCGCCTGCTTTGATTTTATGCCATCCTGATTGGTATACTTTTTTAGTTTGGTAATCAATCCAAGTTCCTTCTGGAAGATAAACATCTCTTTCTTCAACTTCTTCAAAAAGCGGCGCAACCAAAATACTTGAACCAAATAAATATTGATTATCAACTAACCAAGCTCCCGGATCGTTTGGATATTCTACAAAAAGAGCACGCATCATTGGTAATCCTTTTTGAGAACTTTCTTTTGCCTGAGCGTAGATATATGGCATTAATTCGTAACGCATATTGTCTGCTTTTCTAAATCCATCTAAGAATTCTTTGCTGTACAACCAAGGTTCGCGAGGTGGTTCTCCGTGGCTTCTTACGTGCGAAGTAAACATTCCGAATGGCGTCCATCTTCTGTAAATATTCTCAGGAGATTTTGTAGCAAATCCTCCAACATCATGACTCCAGAAACTGAATCCGCTTAATCCTAATGAAAGTCCGCCGCGTAATTCTGCCGACATTGCTCCGTTTGAAGTTTCAGAATCTCCTCCCCAATGTAAAGGATAACGCTGTGATCCTGCCCAAGTACTTCTTGCCCAGATTAAAGTGTATCCTTTTTCTTTCTGAGTAATTTCTGCAACTGCTTTGTTGTAACGTAATGGATATAAATTGTGCTCATAGAAACCTGTTCTTCCAGAATGGTAAATTCCGTCTGGCGGAGCTGCTTCTCCAAAATCTACTTTGAAAACTGCTACACCTTCATCAAATAACTTTTTCAATTTTCCTTGATACCATGTTACTGTTTCCGGATTTGAGAAATCTAAAACAGCATCTTCGTACGGAAGATTCCCTTTTCTATCTCTTACCGCTAAGTTTTTATCCATGATTTCAGGAAACAACGTATTCTTTGGTGTGAAATATGGCAACTGCCATAAACAAACCTGAAAACCGTCTTTCTTTAAATCAGACATCATTTTTGTGGCATCCGGGAAACGAGATTTGGCAAACTCGTAGTTGTTTCTCCAATCTACATCAAACCAGCCTGTATCAAAGTGAATTACGTCTGTTGGGATTTTGTATTTACGCAAATCTCTTGCTACGTCGCGTCCTTCTTTTTCTGAGAAATACGTAATACGACTCATCCAGAAACCGAATGACCAAAGTGGTGGCATCGCTGCTTTTCCTGTCAGATTTGTGTATTGATCTAAGATATCTTTTGGTTCTCCGATAAAGAAAAACAAATCGGCTTCGTCATCTCCAATGTACATTTCGTTGGCACTTGAAAAGTATTTTCCGAAGTCAACTGTAATTGGTGTTGAATGGTGCATGAAAACTCCGTAACCACGGCTGCTCATGTAAAACGGAATTGGTTTGTACATTGTTTCATTTTGGATTCCATTGGCGTCATCCGTCCATAAAACTACTTTTGAACCACGTTTGTTGAATTGTGTAAATGATTCACCGCAGCCAAATATTTTTTCGTCTGGTTCTAAACTGAAAGCTGCGCCCATACTTCTTGAATAATCGCTGTTTCTGCGAACGTAAGAAAATGGAAGTGTTGGCGTATAGGTGTTTTTAAAATCAGTATCGTGAAGTGTGCTTGTCAGCAATTTTCCTTTTTCATCGTAGATTTTTACGTGCCACGGTTTTGTCAAAATTTCAACTCTTCCGTGTTTGCTTGTATAACTGTGACCGCCTTCAATTTTAGCATATTTCCATAATTCAGGGTGATTTGGCGCAACGCCGTCAATCAACATCAACGATTCTTTTTGTGGATGAAATTGCGGTCCAGAAGTCGTTTTGATTCTAACTGTTCGATCTGAAACAAACTGAATTTCGAATGGCAAAACAGGAGATTCTGCATATTCTGTTGTTGGAAATTCGTTTGCTTTTTCTACATCTGGTTTCATCATCATGTTGTTGAAAGCCTGACGCGTTTTATAATTGTATCGCAGATATTTTATAGTTCCTTTTCCCGTTGCAGGATCAAAAGAAGCCAATTCGTCTGCAAAATAAAAAGTGTTCAGATAGTTCTGAAAATCTTTGCTTATATCTATTGGTGCATTTAATACGTCTGCATTTTGGATTTGAGCATTAGCATTTGGAACTGCCAAAATTCCAAACATAAGAGCAGAAAATAATGCGGTTAGTTTTGAGTTTTTCATGAGTTAGTTTTATTCTTTATATATCTTAAAATCTTTTAAACACATAGAATCATAGCTCATCGGAGTCTTTAAAAAGGCGTTTCACTTGTTTAAACCAACATAGCTATGTCTTAGAAACTAGTTTCTTTTAATTTTCTTTTTCACAAACAAAAAATCTATGATTCTATGTGTTTAAAATTTAATGTATTATAATTATCATTCAGCTGTAATTACAATTGTTGATTGTTTCAATCCATTTGCTTTTGCGGTTAATTCCAATCTTCCTGATTTATCTCCAGACTGAACTATTACCAGACATTTTCCAGCCAAAGCCGTATGTTTATTTCCTTTGTATGATTCGTGGCTAACTGGATCTCCGCTGCAAACGCCTACGATTTTTCCGTTCCCTTTTAAAGAGAAATTGATTTCATTATTCGCATTTGGTGCTAAAGTTCCTTTATCATCTAAAATATCAACTGTGATAAATAACAAATCGTTTTTATCAGCTTTGATGGTGCTTCTGTCAGCAGTCAGTTTTAATTGAGAAGGATTTCCAGCCGTTTTGATTTCTTTTTCTAAAACCACTTTTCCGTCTTTGCGAGAAACGGCTTTTAAAGTTCCAGCTTCAAAAGGAATTCTCCACATTACGTGTAAATCGTCTCCTTTTTTACTTCTTTTTCCAACCGATTTTCCGTTTACGAAAAGTTCAACCTCATCGGCTTTGTTGTAATAGGCCCAAACATCAACGGTTTGTCCGGGTTTCCAATTCCAATGCGGAAAAATGTGAAGAACGGTTTTGTCTGTCCATTCGCTTTGGTACATATAATAAACGTCTTTCGGGAAACCGGCTAAATCAACAATTCCGAAATACGAACTTACCGATGGCCATTCGTATGGAGTTGGTTCTCCGATGTAATCGAAGCCTGTCCAAACGTACATTCCTGCCAAGAAATCATGTTTTTTAATGATTTTCCAAGTCGCTTCGTGTGTAGATCCCCAAGGTGTCTGCACTTGGTCGTAAGCCGAAACGGTATTTCCAGAATTTCCTTCTGTAAATTTAAGATCCCATCTTACCGGCCATTT
Source organism: Flavobacterium sp. 22659 (assembly GCF_052044235.1). Lineage (NCBI taxonomy): Bacteria > Pseudomonadati > Bacteroidota > Flavobacteriia > Flavobacteriales > Flavobacteriaceae > Flavobacterium > Flavobacterium sp. 22659. The sequence continues at coordinate 32,639 of NZ_JBQEMU010000017.1, read as the reverse complement.
TTTGATAGTATCTGAAACGGCATCGTAATATCCTCTTGTCTGTAAACCTGAAGTAGTTTCAGTTGCGATAAAAGGTGTTTTTGGAAAGTTTTCCAAATGATGTTCAAAAGTTTGATGCGCATAATTGTATCCAATTAAATCTAAAACTCCAGATCCAGCAAGCGGATTAATCGAAACATCTTTTTTCTCAAATTGTAAAGTCACGGCATCAATATTCATGTTTACTGGCGGATTCATTCCTGCAGTCAACGGTCGTGTTTTGTCATATTGACGTGTAATTGCGGCCAATTCTTTCGCAATTTCAACACCTTTTTCACTCCATTGTTCCGGAATTTCATTTCCAATACTCCACATAAAAATACTGGCATGATTTCGGTCGCGAAGCAGTTGATCGATTAAATCTTGTTTGTGCCATTTGTCCCAATCGTTTCCGTAATCGTATTTGGTTTTGGTCTGTTTCCACATATCAAAAGCTTCATCCATAACAATGAAACCCATTTTATCGCAGAGTTCTAAAAGCTCTGGAGCAGGCGGATTATGAGAAGTTCTGATTCCGTTTACGCCCATTTCTTTCAAAATTTCTAACTGACGTTCGATCGCACGTGTATTGATTGCAGAACCTAACGGACCTAAATCGTGGTGCATACAAACACCTTTTATTTTGACCTGTTTTCCATTCAAAATAAAACCTTTGTTCAAATCGAATTTAAAATCTCTGATTCCAAAAGTGGTTTTGTATTGATCGATGATTTTATCGTCAAGCGAAATTTCAGTAACTGCTGTATACAGTTCCGGTTTTTCATCTGACCATAAAATCGGATTTTCAAGTTCCGCCGATTGATTCAGCGTTTGATTTTCGCTGGCGTTGATTATTATATCTTGAGTAACCGATGTTACTTTTTTATCTTCTTTAAAAATTGTGGTAGTTACCGTTGCTTTTTTACCTTCTTTGTATTGATTTTTTATTGTGGTTTCAATACTTACTGAAGCTTTTTCGGCTGTAACTTTTGGAGTTGTAATATACGTTCCCCATTGTCCTACATGAAGTTTGTCTGTAGTTTCGATCCAGACATTTCTAAAAATTCCTGAACCCGAATACCAGCGTGAATTAGGTTGTTTTGAATTGTCAACCTTAACAATTATTTCGTTGTTTTTGTCTCCGTAATTTAAATATGGTGACATATCATATTGAAAACCTATGTATCCGTTTGGACGTTTTCCTAAGTAATGACCGTTTACCCAAACTTCGCTGTTTTTGTAAACGCCGTCAAAAGTAATTGAAGTAATTTTTGTGCTGTCTTCTGCAGCTACTTTGAATGTTTTTTTGTACCAGCCCAAGCCTCCGTTAAGCGATCCTCCGCCATAACCGCCAGGACTTTTTTCATCAAATTTTCCTTCAATGCTCCAATCATGCGGAACGTCTAAAGTTCTCCATTTTGTTCCCGCTCCAATAGTATCTTTATCTGCAATACTGTCGTTAAGATGAAAACTCCAATCTGCATTAAAAGAAACTTTTCGGTTACTAAATTTTAGATCTGTTGACGATTTGCATGCTGTCAATAAAAGAAAGCCTGCAAATAGTAATCCTAGTTTTTTATATGAAGTTAGCTGCAACATTGTTTTATAAATTTTAATAACCTGGAAGCAGTTTTTAACGCTGCTTCCAAGTTATTAGTAAATTAAAAAATCTTTCTGAATTTTTAAGGAATTATGTAGTGGAACACAAACCATTCATTTTTTCCTGCGTCATAAGATGTTCCAAACCAAATACCTTTAGTACCGAAATCGCTGTTATATGCTTTTACTACTTTAATTACATTGGTTGTTGGGTTCATCCAGCTTGACGGGTTTTGAATTAATGTCTCTGACCCTAAATTGATTTCGTTCGTTTCTGCATTAATAGTAAATAATCCAGAAGTTACCACACCATTTTGGCTTCTTGTATAATTCTGTTTACCTCCGTATTGGTCAAAACGTATCCAAGAATTATTTGCAACAGCTGTCCAGTCAGGATTCCATCCCCAGTCAGAAGAACTTCCCGGTCCTGTTGTCCATCCAATACCGGCTGCTAACCAATCTACAGGATTTCCTGCTGCATCTAGAGCCCAGATTCTTCCTGCACCAACACCTCCAGTAAGCATTTTTAACAATTCGCCTGAAGCAAAAGTTGGATTAAAACCTTCATCAACAACAGGTTCAGTTACTATAGGGACATAATTATCTGCATATTCTTTAGAAACAAAGTTCCAGATATACCACCATGCACCCTCACTGTTGGTTCTCATAATAGCAATTCTTAACTGATTATCTGTCAGTTTTAAAACTTTGATGTTTGATGTCCAGTTACTGGCATTTGCAATATAGTTGTCAGGTCTTAGAATTGTTGCACCATTTGTTGTTAAGGTATGAGCATTAATATCTAAGAAATAAGATCCGTTTTCTATTGTTGTTCCATCTGCTTCGTGAACAGTCATAAAAGGTCCTCCTTCAAGGCTGAAAGTCATATACCTGCCCCAGTGCATGTCTGCATCTGTACTTGAATTAGCATTTCCGGATGGTTCCCAGTTTGGACTAAAATTACCCCATTCAACAGTTCCGCTTGGGTCTGCATAAGACATTGCTCCTGGTGCTAAACCATATTTACCATTGTCGAATACCCATGATTTTTGTTTTCCAACTCCACCGGATAAAGCTGTCCAAAGAGGGTCGTTTACATAGTTTAAGTTATCTGCTGAAACTGTTACTGTTACTGGGTCTAATTCTACAATTCCGCCATCAGTAACCGCAGAAATTTTTATTGTATAATTACCTTTAAAAGCATACTTTACTGTTTCAACCGCTTTGTTGGATTTTCCTGTTACATAATCCCATGTAAGAACAACTCCTGGTGTTGTGTTTTTCAATATTACAGTATTTCCTCCTGCGTCTGCTGCAAGGTCTTGAGTAACTTCAAAATGTATATCCGATTTATCCATCGGTTCATCCAAAGAGTATGTATCTGGAGAACAAGATGATATCAGCAATGCCGTTAACATCAAAAATGATGTCACTAATAATTTAATATTTTTCATTTCTTTGATTTTTTAGTTAGAATTACCAACCGGCATTTTGTTTTAAAACTCCTCCGGATAATGTGATCTGCGTATTCGGAATTTGAGTAAGCCCTTTTGTTTCCTGAATCTTAGCTGCCGTAATTGTTTTTGTTCCCGCAACTCCTCCGCTCAATAATGTCGTTGATTCTGCAATACTTGAAGATGCTTTTCCGATACCTTGGCGTAATAAATCATAATATCTTATACCTTCAAGAGCAAACTCTAAACGTCTCTCATTCATAATATTATCAATAGTTGCAGGCGATGATACAAAATTATCTTTGTAGGCTCTTTTTCTAACAGCATCAAAATAAGCCTGTGCATTACCGCTTCCTAATTCTGCTGCCATCAATAAAACATCAGAATATCTTAATACTACATAATCCTGAAACTGACTGATATCCCAAAACTGACTTCCCAAAGTAATTGGAAGATCTACTCCGTTTTTGTCTACCATTGGTGAATATTTTTTGTTGTAATAACCTGTATATTCTCTCTGGCTGTTCTTTTTATCAAATTTTATTTTTTCTTCATCAATTCCAATTATACTAGCTGTACGTCTTGTATCTGTAGCACTGAAAGCATTCCATAACTTTGCATTTACGGTAACTCCCCAGCCGCGGCCATAAGGATAAGATGAAAATTCTCTCATTCCAAACATTACCATCCATTGATTGCTGTCTGTATTTCCGTTATAATCACTTGTGTAGGTGTATTTTATAGAAAACACAAATTCTCTATTGGCTTCACCTGCATATTTTTCTACTGAAGCTGCCGGCCATAAAGTCGCAAAATCATCTACTAAACCATGACCGCTTGAAGCTATAACATCTTCTAAATGACCTAAAGCCTGAGTTTTTGTAACTACGCCAGCTAAGTCATTTTTTGCATAATATCCTGTGTAATACAGATAAACACGTCCTAATAAAGATTTTGCGGCCCATTTTGTAACGCGTCCGTTTGGTTTAACGTTATAAGCTTCTGTAGGCAGATTGGTTGAAGCAAATACCAAATCTTCAGCAATTAGTTTATAAATTTCTTCAGGTGTTGCCTGAGGAACATTTTCAGAAGAAGGTGCTGTCAATAAAGGCACGCTTCCCCATAAACGAGCCATTTCAAAATAAAGGTATGCTCTGATAAATTTAGTTTCAGACTCGTATGTATTTCTTAAAGCTGTATCTCCATCCCATTCAATCTGATCCATTTTAGATAACAGCATATTGCATCGGTAAATCGCTTTGTAATAAGCTACCCAATTGTTATTAAGCAAATCAACATCTCCAGGAGAGCGTGAAATATCAAACTCATCTATAGCGGCATAATTGTAGCCATCAGAATTTCCGGTTCCTCCAAAACAATCATCTGACATTACTTCACTTACTACCGGAACTCCAAGACCTGCTCCTCCTGTTGCCACTTGTAATCCGTCATAACAGCCCACTAATGCTACATAAGCATCATTTTTTGTTTTATAAAAGCTTGTATCTATTGGTGTTAACGGCTCAGTTTCTAAACTGCAAGAACCTAGAGACAATAAACCCAAAAAGAAAATATATAAATAGGTATTTTTCATTTTTTTATTATTAAAGTTTAACATTTAATCCCATCATGAATGTTCTTGGTCTTGGATAGTAACCCACATCAACCCCTGACGAAAACTTTTGATCATCATTTGAAGAACCAAATCCAATTTCAGGATCCATACCATTATATTTGGTAAAAGTGTACAGATTTAATACTGAGAAATAAACTCTAAACTGACTTGCAAAAAATGGTTTTGACTGTTTCATTTTTGCTAAATCAAATCCTAATGTTACGGTATTAATTCTTAAGAAATCTCCATTATGAATATACAGATCTGAAAACTGCGTAAAGTTTCGGTTGTCTTCTGTTACTCTTGGCATTGTGTTAGAAGAACCTTCACCATGCCAGCGATCTAATATTGCAGTAGTATAATTTCCGTAAGCATTAGATTGGTTTCTGTACGATTGTACGATTTGATTTCCTGCTACACCATTTGCCATTAATGAAAAATCAAAAGCTTTGTAATTTGCAGAAATAGAGAACCCGTATGTAAAATCAGGATTAGGATTTCCTATGCTTGTTTTATCTGTCGCATCAATTTTATCATCTCCGTTGGTGTTTACATAAATAATATCTCCGGGAGCTGCAGTAGGCTGTAATACTACACCGTTTGCAGATTTGTAATTGTCAATTTGTGCCTGATTCTGGAAAACTCCTCCTGTTTTATATCCCCAGAAATAACCTAACGGATATCCGTTTTGTGCTCTGTAGAATTCGCTTGAGTTATCATAAAGTTCGTTTGGCAGTCCGTGAATTATTCCGCCTTCTGCAGGTATCTGGCCAACAGTATTTTTATTGTAAGCACCATTTGCACTTACGCTGTAATTAAAATCACCAATTTTATTTTGGTAACTTAAGCTTACCTCAACCCCTTTATTGACTACATCTCCACCATTAATAAAAGGAGCATCGGCACCGGCAGTTGCTAAAATTGGAGCAAGTATTAACCAGTCTTTGTTTGTTTTTTTATAAAAATCAACATTAAGATTTAAAGCGTTATTTAAAAATCTGGCATCAAAACCAAGGTCAATCTGCTCTGAAGTTTCCCATTTTAAATCTAAGTTAGACAATCTGTTTGGATAGGCACCCGGAGTCAATACTCCTTCTTCGTCTCCAAAAGAATAGTTTGTATTATTCACTTTTATTGGTGATAAGTATTGGAAAGCCCTTGCATTCTGATTTCCAACCTGTCCCCAGCTTGCTCTTAATTTAAGAAAGTTTAAAACTTTTGAATCTTTCAAAAATTCTTCGTTTGATACAATCCATCCTCCTGAAACAGATGGGAAATACCCCCACTCATTTTCTTTAGAAAAAATTGAAGATCCGTCAACTCTAAAAGTTGCATTTAATAAATAAGTTTCTTTATAATTATAATTTAACCTTCCAAAATAAGACATTCTTTTAGTTTGCTGCTTAATTCCTTTAAAGGCAATTTTAGCCCCATCTTTATTGGTAGTGTTGTCTAACCAGGCATGTTCTAAATCATCAAAAAACGAATCTGCATTTGTAGCATCAATTGTAGTACCGTCAAAATTAATAGATGAAGTACCCACCATAGTTTCAAAATGATGATTGTCTGCAACATTAAACTTATAAGTCAATAAGTTATCCCAAGTAAGCGTTTTACCTTTGTTCATGTTTTGATTTACTTTATCAAAAGCAGTGTTTGCGTAAATAGACAAACGGTATATTGGTGTATAAGAATGTCCTTCACCAGCATAATAATCAAGTCCTAAAGTAGTCTTGAATGTCAGGTTTTTTATTGGCTCAATTTGCAAATAAACATTTCCAAGCAATTTTTGGTTATTGCTTTCATTCTGGTTGTTGTATACCATTAATGCATAAGGATTTGCCTGACCAGCAAGCCAAGGTTCGTTGTTTGGACTGCTGTCGTAGTAGTTGCCATTTGCATCGTACATTGGTAATAATGGAGATACCTGATAGGCACTTCTTAAAGAATTATTGTATTGATTTCCAACTCCAATACCGTTTTTGTTGATGTAAGCAAAGCTTAAGTTCTGACCGAAAGTAAGTACATCTTTGTATAATTTATGTTCAGAATTGAATCTAAAATTATAACGCTCATAGTTAGATAAATCTTTACCTCCTACAACTCCTTCCTGTCCTAAGTAAGACAAAGATGAAGAGTAAACAGAAGTTTCTGAACCTCCCGATGCACCAAAAGAGAAATTTTTTGTAGCGGCATTATCAACCAGCATTTTGTCCATCCAGTTTGTTCCTGAACCCATACTCGCAATCTGAGCATTAGTAAAATATGGATTTTTTCCTGAATTTACTGCTGCTTCATTTAAAATAGTAGCGTATTCAGTTGCATCTAATAAATCTACTTTTCTGGCTACTGACTGCACACCATAATACTGATCAAAAGTAATTTGTCCTGCAGCACCTCTTTTCCCTTTTTTGGTTGTCACCAAGACAACTCCATTAGAAGCCTGAGAACCATAGATAGCAGCAGATGCAGCATCTTTTAAAACAGAAATCGATTCGATATCTGAGTTACTTAAATAAGAAATATCACTTGTAAGTATTCCATCTACTACGTATAACGGAGTACTTCCTGCTGTTGAACCTACACCTCTGATAACTACATTTAACCCTTCACCCGGTTGTCCCGAAGTAGAAGTAATCTGGATTCCGGCAGCTTGTCCCTGCAATGCCTGAAGCGCATTTGTAGTATTTGTTTTGGCAAGATTTTCACCACTTACTTGAGTTACAGCATTGGTTACTAAAGTTTTCTTTTGAGAACCGTACCCAATAACCACAACTTCTTTAAGTTCTGAAGTTTCTTCCTGTAAAGTAACACTAATTGTTTTTTGGGTTCCTACAGTTACTTTTTGAGTTTTAAATCCAATAAAAGTAAATACAAGTACGTCGCCTGTTTTTGCTTCTATTTTATAATTGCCATCAAAATCAGTGGCGGCACCAATTTTTGTTCCTTCTACTGCAACAGTAGCTCCCGGGATTCCCATTCCGTCAACAGCCGATGTTACATTTCCACTTACAGACTTGGATTGTGCCTGAGCATAACCCGTCTGTATCATAAATAAGCTAAACAACAGCGTCGTACAAAACGATAAAACTGTTGTTTTCATACAATCTTTGCTTTTCATAGTTAATAAGAGTTGGTTTAAATTTAAGTTAGTTACGGTTTTTATTGATTAAAGTGTAAGTTTCATAGAGAATGGTTTGTAGTGAAATCATCAAATTATTTAAAATACTTTCGACTGATTTTGTTAAGCATAAAATGGTTCGTTTAAAACTTATAGTCATCATGAACTTATCTTATGGTAAATTTGACTACAAGTGTAAAACTTTTTTTCTATTTTAGCAAAATATTAAGGTTATTTTTTTTTGATTCTGATTTATAGCAAGGTGTTTTTGTCAATACAATAAGATCTCTTACTAAATAGAAATAAAAGATTCAGAAAAAACTTCCAATTATAAATTTGATAATCAGACATTTAAAGAAGATTAAATTTTCAGATCATTTTTTTAGTAAAATTTAAATCACTGAACGTCAATTTTTTACTTTGTTAAAAAAATATTAAGTAATCAAAAAAGGCAGTTATGCATTTTATTTGTTTAATTTGTCAAAATTTATTTCGCACATGGATAATAAAGTAGATGCCGAATCTGTTGCAAAAAGCGAACAAAATGCAATGAATGCAATAACCATTGACTGTGTTGTTTTTGGTTTTGATGAAGGAAGCCTTGAAGTCCTTTTAGTGCAGCATGCTGAAGGTATTAGTAAAGGAAAATGGGGACTTCCCGGCGGATGGATTTATAAAAGAGAAAGTACTGATAATGCCGCACATCGCTTATTGAACGAGCTTACCGGACTTGATAATATTTACTTGGAGCAGCTTAAGGCGTTTGGAGATCCGGATCGTTTTCCGCTTCGACGTGTTATAACTATAGGATATTACGCTCTTGTAAAAAGAGAAGATTACAATATTAAAGCCGGTTTTACAGCATCTGATGCCAAATGGTATAAAATCAACAGTATTCCGGATTTGATTTACGATCACAATGAGATTTTATCTTACAGTATACAAAATCTTCGCAACCGTGTTCGTCAGGCTCCTATTGGATTTAATCTGCTTCCGGAAAAGTTTACTTTACTCCAGTTGATGCATCTTTATGAAGAAATTCTTGGAATTGAAATGGACAAATCTAATTTCCGAAGAAAAATTCTGCACATGAAATTATTAGTCGCTTTAGATGAAAAACAACAAGATGTTTCACACAGAGCCGCTAAACTATATAAGTTTGATCCGGATATTTATAAAAAACTGACTAAAAAAGGATTCAATTTTGAATTTTAAAAACCGCTTATAAAAGCATACAATGGCAATATCATCATCTAAAAAAAACTCACAAACAAACAGCTGCATTGCCGCCAATACTGTAACACCCGAAATTGATGGTATTTCAGTTGACTGCGTAATTTTTGGTTTCAAAAAAGAAAGCCTTGAAGTACTTTTAGTACAACATGCCGGGGGAGAAAGCGAAGGAAGCTGGGGACTGCTTGGAGGCTGGATGAAAAGACAAGAAAGTGCCGATGATGCCGCTCACCGAATTATTTATGAGCTTACAAGCCTGGATAATATTTACCTGGAACAGTTAAAAGCATTTACAAATCCGAGTCGTGTTTTAGACCGTCGAATTGTAACAATTGGATATTATACTCTCGTAAATCAGGAAGATTATAATGTAAAAGCCAGTTTAGATGTGCGAGAAGCAAAATGGTGTAAGATTAAAGAAATCCCAAATTTAATTTTTGACCATAACGAAATTTTAAATTTCAGTTTATTACAACTTCAAAATCGTGTGCGCCAGGCACCAATTGGTTTTAATCTCCTGCCAGAAAAATTTACTTTATTGCAATTGATGCATTTGTATGAAGAAATTCTTGGAATTGAATTGGACAAATCAAACTTTCGACGAAAAATTCTGCACATGAAATTATTAGTCGCTCTAGACGAAAAACAACAGGACGTATCGCACAGAGCTGCAAAACTCTACAAATTTGATCCTGATATTTATAAAAAACTGACTGAAAAAGGATTTAATTTTGAGTTTTAAAATACAAATGGGCATCGATAATCGATGCCCATTTTTTATTTGAATTCAATTGGATTATAAACAAGTCAAAACACAAGTATAACCATCAAGCATAGGATAAGAAGTTCCCTGACAGCCCGTGGCTACTAAACCATATCCCGAAGCACAAATACTTGTAGGAACTGTAAATCGGCCAACGGGTGTTACGCCGCCATTTATATTTTTCATTTCTTCATTTGAAAGCCTGCCAAATTTAGCAGCAAGCTCCATAGTTTGTTTTTTCATAATTTGTTGGGGTTAAATTAGTAAATAGTAAAAACTCATTTTATTATTTCAAAGATGTATCTCGTGCACAGATAAATTCTAAGAAAATAATACAAAAACCAAAGCTGATCAATCTTATGGTTATAATGACTACAAGTATAATCATATTTAATCTAAACGACAATTATTCGCACAAATTTTACAAATAACCCGGCTAAAAATCATTTTTGCTGTTTTTTCGACAAACAACGATTGAAATAAATCTATAAACACAAACATTCTTCAAGTTTTTGATTGAATGGTAAACCGTAATTATAAAAGAATGAATGAGTTTAGGTATTGAAATACAGCTTTTTGGCTTCAAATTTCAAAATCCTTCAACTAAATTCCAGAATCCAAAACTTTGCGCTATCTTTGCCACTTGATAATATGTGTTAAAGCGATTGCTACAGCGCATTTTACATCAAAAAAATACTTAAACTCGATAGAGAACTGATATACTAAAATGAAGAAGATTCGTAACTTTTGCATTATTGCACACATTGACCACGGTAAAAGTACATTGGCGGACAGATTACTAGGCGCAACACAAACCGTTACAGCTCGTGAAGAAAAAGCACAATTGCTTGACAACATGGACCTGGAGCGCGAACGTGGTATTACCATAAAAAGTCACGCCATTCAAATGGAATACAAATACAAAGGCGAAGAATATATCTTAAACTTAATTGATACCCCGGGACACGTTGACTTTTCATACGAAGTTTCAAGATCTATTGCTGCCTGCGAAGGTGCGCTTTTGATTGTAGATGCGGCTCAGAGTATTCAGGCACAAACGATTTCAAATTTATATTTGGCTCTTGAAAACGACTTAGAAATTATTCCGGTTTTAAACAAAGTTGATTTACCAAGTGCTAATCCAGAAGAAGTAAGCGACGATATCATCGATTTATTAGGATGTAAATTAGAAGATATTATTCATGCTTCGGGAAAAACTGGTTTTGGTGTTGAAAATATTTTGGCAGCAATTATTGAAAAAATCCCTCCTCCAAAAGGGGATCCGGAAGAACCATTACAAGCTTTGATTTTTGACTCGGTTTACAATCCGTTCCGCGGTATTGAGGTAATCTTTAGAGTTGTAAATGGTGAAATCAAAAAAGGCCAGAAAATTAAATTCATGGCTACTGATAACGAATATTTTGCTGACGAAATTGGAACTTTAAAATTAAATCAGGTTCCTAAAAATGTGGTTTCGGCAGGAGATGTTGGTTATTTGATTTCTGGAATTAAAGAAGCCCGCGAAGTAAAAGTGGGTGATACAATTACAGATGCAAAAGTACCAACTACCAATATGATTACTGGTTTTGAGGATGTAAAACCAATGGTATTTGCCGGAATTTATCCTGTTGACACAGAAGATTACGAAGATTTACGTTCTTCTATGGAAAAATTACAGTTGAATGACGCTTCATTAGTTTTTACTCCTGAAAGTTCTGCTGCATTAGGATTTGGTTTCCGCTGTGGATTCTTAGGAATGCTTCACATGGAAATTATCCAGGAACGTTTAGAGCGCGAATTCGATATGACTGTAATTACAACAGTTCCTAACGTTTCGTATTTGGCTTACACTAAAAAAGAACCTGAAAAAGCATTAATTGTAAATAATCCTTCAGATTTACCGGAACCTTCAAAACTAGACAGAGTTGAAGAGCCTTTTATTAAAGCTACAATTATTACAAAAGCTGATTTCGTTGGAAACGTAATGAGTTTATGTATCGAAAAACGTGGTTTAATTACCAACCAAACCTATTTAACAACAGAACGTGTTGAGTTAAACTTTGATATGCCTTTGGCCGAAATTGTATTTGATTTTTACGATCGTTTAAAAACAGTTTCTAAAGGTTATGCTTCTTTTGACTACTCTCCTATTGGAATGAGAACTTCAAAATTAGTGAAACTTGACGTTCTTTTAAATGCACAAACGGTTGATGCGCTTTCTGCATTGATCCATGAAGATAACGCTTATAACATCGGTAAAAAAATGACCGAGAAATTACGTGAGTTGATTCCGAGACAGCAATTCGATATTCCAATTCAGGCAGCAATTGGAGCAAAAATTATCGCTCGTGAAACGATTAAAGCGCTTCGTAAAGACGTTACCGCAAAATGTTACGGTGGAGATATTTCACGTAAACGTAAACTTCTTGAAAAACAGAAAAAAGGTAAAAAACGTATGCGTCAGGTAGGAAACGTTGAAATTCCGCAAGAAGCATTTATGGCTGTTTTGAAATTGAATGACTAAATTTAGCATTAAGATTTAAGTACTAAATAGTAAGAATATATACAAACCCGATGACTAATGTTGTCGGGTTTTTGTTTGAAAATACTTAATTATTATCCATTTCAAAAACCAAATTATCTTAAAATACTCTCAAAAATAAACAGGGAAATACTTATAAAAAAGTAAGATTATTAACTCAATAGCTTCTTTTTTAATTCATTCGATTAGGATTCTTAAAAGTTTTAACATTAAAATATAACTTTAATCTTACAACTTTTAAAACTAATATCATGAAAACTAGATTTTTTATTATTTTATCAATGCTGACTTTCTCATTTGCAAATGCACAGCAGGATGAAGTCGATTCTGAAATGAACTCTGCAAAAGGCGTTACCTTTCAACAAGGTGATATGATTCTCGAAGGTTCTATAAAAATTAGTACCGGAGGCGAAAATGATTATTATGGGTTCAGTCCAAAGTTCGGCTATTTATTGAATGATAAATTTGCAGTTGGAGCAAAAATAGATTACTCCAGTAATAAAGAAGAAGCAACGGGTATTAAAACCAATGTATTCGGAATTGGGGCTTTTGCTCGTTATTATTTCTTAGAATTGGACAAAAAACGTTTAAAAACGTATGCTGAAGTTGGTTTAGGTTATGGAAGAAACAAAACCGAAACACCGTTGGCCGGCAGTGATACTGATAACAGCTTAACTGCTGATATTAATGTGGGATTAAATTACTTTGTAACCAAAAACATCGCAGTAACTTTTGTTTTGGCAAATGTTTTGGCATACAACAGTGTTTCTCCAGAAAATGGTCCATCGTCTGATACTTTTCAATTAAACATCAATTTATTTGAGAACATTTTCGATCAGCCTCAATTTGGAGTTTTGTATAGATTTTAATTCGTTTCTACGATTTATTAAAAAAAGCTGTTCCAGTTTGGAACAGCTTTTTTTATTCTCTTTACTTTTTTCATTTGTATCTTTGAATCTTTAAAACTGTAATAAGCTTAACAGCTCAAAACCTCAGAATCTTAAAGAAATGCTCGACGAAACCCCAAAACGATTTGATAGAATTGTTGCCATTCTGATTCAATTACAATCAAAAAAAATTGTAAAAGCACAGGAATTGGCGGATCGTTTTGAATGCAGTTTAAGAACAATTTACAGAGATATTCGTACTCTCGAAGCTTCTGGAGTTCCTATTTACAGCGAAGCCGGAGTTGGTTATGCTTTGATGGACGGTTATAGATTACCGCCCGTGATGTTTACCCGCGAAGAAGTAAGCAGTTTTATTGCAGCCGAAAAATTAATGCAAAAGTTTACCGATCCTTCTTTGGGAACACATTATGCATCTGCGATGTACAAACTGAAAGCTGTTTTAAGAAGTAATGACAAAGATTATCTTTCGAACATCGAATCCAGAATTGTAATGCAGGATGCAGAACCAATGTTTAATGATAATTCACCAAACACTTTGGCAGTTCTTTTTGAAGGAATCGCAGAGAAAAAGCAAATTCTTTTAACTTATAAAACTTTTGACAAAGAGGAAACTACGCAACGAAATTTAGAACCTGTTGGCGTTTTTCATGATAATAACAATTGGTATTTTTTGGGATACTGTCATCTTAGAAAAGATTATCGACAGTTTAGAACCGACAGAATTCAGGAAATTAAAAAAACAGATTTTGATTTTACGATCGAACACGATGCACTGGAAACTTATTTAACTAAAACTGAAACCTGCCCAACAACAAAAGTTCGTCTTTTAATTGATCGTAAAATCGCAAGATATTTGGCAACAGAGAGAAAATATCATGGTTTTATTTCACAAAAAGAAGCTGGCGAAAAAATAGAAATGACTTTTATGTCAAGGGATATTGATAATGCATTTCCAAGATGGTTTCTTATGTTTGGAGATTATGCCGAGATTCTGGAACCTGAAATATTAAAAACCAATGTTCTGAAATTATTAGAAATTAACAGACAAAGGCTTGTATAGAAAAAACTCCTGATAGAATTATCTTCAGGAGTTTTTTTTATCTATTTCTGTTTAACAACATTATAAAAATTGTAATCTGTATTTGAAGCATCTGTAATGCCAATATTTCGTCCCATTGTTACAATCTGCCCTCTATGATAAGTTCCATGATTAATAACCTGGATTACATACTCAGAAATTGGCAGTTTGCACTCAAACCACGGATTAGTGATTTTAACTTCTTTAACCAAATTTTCTTCTGACAATGAATTAATAAGATGTTTCAATTTTGCAGATGAATTTAAAAGCCCGTCGAATATTTCTTCTTTCGATAATTCATTTTCTGTTTTCTTTTCAGACATTGCAGTCTCTGAAATTACAGAAAACCAATATTCTTCAGTTGACCAAATATGATCGAGGGTTTTCATAATTGTCGAGAAACTCGAAGGCACTTCGGCATAGAGCAAATCATATGGCTTTGGCGACAGCCAGTTTACAAATTGCTGGTTTACCCATAAATTGTAATCTGCATAATTTGACATTATCTTTTTTAAACTCATGGTTCTTAATTTTAGATTTGTTTATAAAGTTATGAAAATCACAGAATTATCTTTCCCAAAAAAATGGCGGTTCGATGTTTAAAGCTCGTAAATATACGTATGCCTGTCCGCGGTGATGAACTTCGTTATCAATAAAATACAAGATATTTTGAATAACAGGAAATTCATACTGCCCAAAAAGATTAAAGGTTTCACTGAAATCTTCAATAGATAATTGTTCCCAATATTTATTGATTTCTTCTGTTGCCTCATCCCATTTTTCAAGATACTGCGCTTTAAAAACGAGTTTTTCTGCTCCTTCTGAAAAAGGTGCTGTTTCTTTAGTTACAATTCCTTTCAACCCCGGACCTGCAATAGCTAAAAGTTCATCAACTAATTTTGCAAAAGGACGCATACCGCCTATTGAAAACTCAAAGAAATCTTTTTCAGGAAAAAGTTCAATTAAACGACGCGTAAGTGCGCGGTGTCCCTGCCAGTGTTTTAATAAATCTTCTGAAGTAATTACTTGTGCTTCTAACGTTTTCATAATTTTTAAGTTTTTAAATTTCTACAATTCAAAATTAAAATGGGCCGGTGACAACAGTTTGTCAGCAGGAAAAAATAATTTTAAAAATATTTTCTCTGTCCTAGAAAAGCACCGCAATGCAGTGAGAAAAAAACTTAGAACCTTAGCTTCTTAGTCCCGATAGCTATCGGGATTAGTATCTTTAAAAAAAACCTTTGTACCTTTGCTCCTTACAAACTTTGGAACTCAGAAAAAATGATCGAAGATAAAAATCCGCAGCGCACCAGCATATCACAATTAGGCGAGTTTGGCTTAATTGAGCATTTAACACGAAACTTTGATGTTACACAAGAATCTACTTTAAAAAGTATTGGCGACGATGCAGCTATTCTTGATTTTAAAGACAAAAAAACCGTTATTTCAACCGATTTATTAATTGAAGGTGTTCATTTTGACCTGGCTTATATGCCTTTGAAACATTTAGGTTATAAAGCAGTTGTAGTAAACCTGTCTGATATTTGCGCCATGAATGCAAAACCAACTCAGATTACAGTTTCAGTTGCTGTTTCTAATCGCTTTCCTTTGGAAGCTTTAGAAGAATTATTTGAAGGTATTACACATGCAGCAAAAGAATACAAAGTAGATGTTATTGGCGGCGATACTACCTCATCTCAAAAAGGATTAATTATAAGTATTACCGCAATTGGTGAAGCTGATGAAGATGGAATCGCATACCGCAACGGTGCCAAACAAACCGATTTACTGGTTGTAACGGGAGATATTGGCGCAGCTTATATGGGATTACAGGTTTTAGAGCGTGAAAAACAGGTTTTTCAGGTAAATCCAAACAGTCAGCCGGATTTAGATCCTTATACGTATTTGGTCGAAAGACAATTAAAACCAGAAGCCAGAACAGATGTTCGTACACTTTTGCATGCCCTTGAAATTAAACCAACTTCAATGATTGATATTTCTGATGGTTTATCTTCAGAGATTATACATTTGTGCAAACAGTCAAAAGTGGGCTGTAATTTATATGAAGATAAACTTCCGTTAGATCCTCAGTTTATTTCGACTTGCGAAGAGTTTAATATCGACAGCACAACCGTTGCCATTAACGGCGGAGAGGACTATGAACTCCTTTTTACGATTGATATTAATGATTTTGATAAGATAAAAGGAAATCCAAACTTTTCTATCATTGGCCACATGGCAGATGAAAGCGAAGGAATTCATTTGGTAACCCGTGCTAATACTAAGATTGCTTTAAAAGCACGCGGCTGGGATGCTTTGAGTGAATAAATTCAGTCTCAGTATTCAGTCTCAATTTATAAAACCTGACAGAATTAGATTCTGTCAGGTTTTATTTTTATGTATTTAAATCTAAGATCTACATTCTTAAATCTAAAATTTTAAAAGAGCCCTTTGCTTTTGGCTTCTTTAACTAAATCGTCATCTGAGCCTGATCGCACTTTAAGGAGTTCTTTAAGGCTTACTCTTCGTTTTTCAATTTCGGTTAAAGAAATGGGGATATATTGAGGCATTTCAGATACTTCAGTACCTTTTGACAAGTGAAATAAAATTTGTTTATCAAACTCATCTATTTCTATTGAATTGTGCGGCGACTGATTGAGCATTTTAACTACTGACTGACTGTAATATTTTTGATTGTTCATTACTTTATCAAAAGCCAGAAGAAGCTCATCAAAAGTAAGGTCATTTTTAATTATCAATCCGTTTGGATTAATTGTCCTTATAATTGTTTTTATCTTGAGCAGTTCTGTGTACATTGTCAAGAGAATGATCTTGCAATATGGCATTTTTTTCATGATAAGTTTAGCAAGGTCTTCGCCAGAAAAAAGATTTTTTTCTTCGTAAGCCGGCATACTTATATCCAGAAAAGCAATTTCAAACTGCGGCGTGTTTTGATTTTCCAGCAAATCATAAGCCGATCTGCAATCATGAGCCTGTGCTATTTCAAACTCATATTCATTGGTTTTATAGCGAGTTATAGCATTTTTGTATCCTTCAATTATAAAAGGATGATCATCTACAATTAAGATGTTAGGCTTAATTAATTCCGAAATTGGGGATTTCAAATTAAATGTCATTTTTCTGCAGGTTAATTTTTTGATCAATTGGAACTTTAACTACAAGAAGTGTCCCTTCTCCTTTGGCAGATTTTATAGCTGCTGTGCCCTTACATTCTGCTGCTCTATATTCGATATTATGCAAACCGATACCATTTTTTGTACGTCTTACATTAAATCCAACTCCATCGTCAAAAATTGATAAAACCAAATGATCGATTTCACTTTTAAACTCTACTTTAATTGTATCTGCCTTGGAATATTTATTACAATTTTGAAGTGCTTCTTGAATTATTCGATATAAATTAATCTTTACAATGTTGTTTACAAGCTCCCATTTTATATGCGAATCAAAAGAAGTTTCCAGTTTTGAAGGATACGTATTTTTTTGATTATCAAATAACTTATTTAAAATTACTACAAAATTATTAATTAATTCAGATTTTTCCCTATTTAAGTCATGCGAAATCTCACGTATGTCTTCTTCAATATGTTTCAGCTCGGCTAAATATTTCCTGCGTTTTTCTGCTGCTTCTGCTTCATCAATTTTATCTAAACTGTCTAAACTAATTCTAACTCCAAACATTCTGCCTAGAACTCCATCGTGTAATTCCTGGGCTACTTTTTTCTTTTCTTTAATTCGGGTTAATTCAATTTCATTCTGCTGTGAAATCATTAAATTGTAAATATCTTCATTTGCAATTTGCTGCTGTTGCTTAAAAAGCAGTTCTCTATTTTTTGCCTGCTGCGTTTTGTAAACATAGAAAAATAAACCAATCAAAGTACAGATACTGAAAACATAAATCAGTGTTTTGTTTTTTTCCTGCAGGCTGGAATTTTGGTCTTTTATTTCGTTGGTTTCGTATTCTATACGAGAGAATTTCTCTCCCATATTTCGCTCTGCTTTAAGCATTTTATCATTAAGAAGAATGTATTCTCTGGAATATTTTGCAGCATTTTTAGGATCAACAACAGCAATTTGTTTTAATGCTTGCAGTGTATTATTTAGTTTATCTGACGAACGGGAAAGAAGTAAGGCTTGTTTGGAAAGCTGAATTGCTTTAAAAGTATCTTTTTTAAAAGCATAATATTCAGACAAATGAATTTGATTGGATATTTTAGCCATTCTCATCCCTAAACTATCCCTAATTTTCATAGATCTGTAAAACAAATCTGGAAGCCCTTCCATATTTCTGGATTTTAATTTAGAATATGCTAAATTATCCAGTAGCATGGCATATAATATTGTCTTTTCTTCAAATAGATTTTTTTCCTGTAATCCTTTTTGAAAATAAGGTATTGCCTGTTTATAATCTTTCATACGCATATAAACAAAACCTATATTATTAAATGAAGTAGCTTTTAACTGCAGATCCAATGGTATTGTTTTATCCGTAAGTGTATTAAGAGCTTTGTTTTGAAATTCTAACGCTTTACTATATTCTTCTTTTTCGTTGTTTAAAATTCCTAAAAGATTGTAACATTCATAAAGTAGATCATTTACATCTTTTTGTTCTTTTAATATACTAAGCGCCTTAAAAACAGATATTTCACTTTCAAAAAAATCTCCTTCATTATATTGTAAACTGGCTTTACTCAATAATGTTTTAGATAAATTATATTTATCATTAATCTGTAAATAAATTTTTTGCGCTTTAAAATAATTTCTAAAAGCGCTGTCTGAAACTAATTGTGCTCCGTAATAATCTCCTAAATATGTATAAGCTTTTGCAATGCTTGAAGAATCTTTAGCACTCATTGATCGTTCTAAAATCAGCTGTGATATTGTTTTATATGACTTTAAATCATTCATATTATAATATCTATTAGCCACTTTAAATAGGTTGATCCTGTTAACTGAATCATTTTTTTCATCAACGATAATTGAAAATGCTTTCTGGGCATACTTCTGCTTGAAATCATAACTCAAATTAATATCATTTGCCAGTGACAAATAAACAGGAAGACTATCCTTTTGAGAAATGATATTTTTATCTAGATGACTTTTCTTATTGCAACTAAGAAAGATCATAAAAAGAAACAATAATATTTGGCAATATCTTTTCAATACAGATTGTGAATTTCACCAAAAATACTAAAACTATAAACACAAAAAAAGCTGTCAAAAATTTGACAGCTTAAATATTTTTTGTAAATATTTTATTTCAAACTTAATCTACTTTTTTATTTGTGCCTACAGATTGGTTAATATTTGAAAAACCTAAATCATTATTCTTAACTACTAACTCACTCATTATTCTATGTGAATCCTGCTTTCTTCCGCCACCAGTTGATCCATCAACCGGAAGATCAGAACTTAATTTTTCACTTGAAATAATTGGAGCTGCAGGGTTTGCAAAAGAAGTCGCTGCTGCCACTAAAGAAAATAATCCGATTGTTAAAGCTGTTTTTTTCATGTTTTGAGGTGTTTTATTTTTTAATATTTATTTGGGGCTTAGTGATTGTTTTGGTGTCAATCACGGTGTAAAACTAAGTCCGAAATCAAAAAAAATATATACGAAAAAATCAGTTTGTGGTAGATCGTACCCAATTGATAGTCAACGGATAGCAAATCGATGTAATTACCTAATTATTAGACTTCTAAGTAATTTCCTTCAGAAAAATCGCTGATAATTAAATCAACATTTGATTTGTAAGTTTTCGAAAAAGGAATCTTTTTCGAGGAGTTTTTTATGTAACATATTGAGTTTCCGTTATGAATCCTCGCAATGTAATTTCGATTGATAATATAACTATTATGAATTCTGACAAAAGGATACGATAAAACATGCTCAAAATGTTTTAAAGTTTTAAAGGCCGTTATCATTTCTCCCGAATTTAAATAAATATCCGTCGAGTTATTATCTGCCTGAAAATAGCTGATATCATCTGCATTTATATAACGATGATCGCCATATGATTTGATACAGATTATGAGCGGTTTTTCGACTATTTGACGCACTTTTGCATCAGATGTTACAACTAGAGGAATTTCTTTCTTAAAATCACCCGATTTTGCTTCTTCCGGCAGGCGGTTTAATTTTAAAATGGTTTTTAATAATTCTGCCGTAACCAGCGGTTTTAATATATAATCGAAAACACCATATTTTATAGCTTCGAATGCTGCATCTTTTTTAGACGTTAAAACAACAATCCGGGGCAGTACATTTAAAAAACGATGAAGTTCGTTAATAAACAAAAGTGATAAATTGCTTGAGGATTTTTTAGGATCTATTTCTAAAAATACAAGTGAAGGTTTGTATTCTAAAACCAAATTTAAACCGTCCTGATAATTCACTGCCGATGCCAGAAACAATAGTTCCGAAAAACCTTCTGCAATTGTTTGGGTTTTCGAAATACTATCTGCATCATCATCAATAATTATATACGAATACTTTTTCAATTTAGGTTCTATTGACTTTTTACGAATATAAGAGAGTTCTTGTATTTTTTATATATTTTTTTTCTCTATTCTTATAAAAAATAAATCTGGCTCTTTTATTCGTAATTAAAATTACAATTTTAAAAGATCTAACAATTTCATTGTTAATAGATTATATTCAAATGTTAACACAAAAGGACGAAATGCAGAATTTATCGATTAAATACATCTTTTTAGAATAAAAAAATCCCAAACTCCTTATGGAATTTGGGATTTGTATATCGTAATATTTTAAAATTACATTTTCATCAGCCAGTTTTTCATCGAAACTTCGTTTTCAATAATACCTCTTAATTCAGATATTTTTACACGATCTTGTTTCATAGTATCTCTATGACGAATTGTTACTGTTTCGTCTTCCAGAGTTTGATGATCTACTGTAATACAGAATGGCGTACCTAATGCATCTTGTCTTCTGTAACGACGTCCTACTGCATCTTTCTCATCATAAGAAACATTGAAATCCCATTTTAAGTCTTCAATAATTTTCTTTGAGATTTCTGGCAATCCATCTTTCTTAACTAATGGTAAAACTGCTGCTTTTGTCGGCGCTAAAACTGCAGGTAATTTTAGAACTGTTCTTTCAGAACCGTCTTCTAAAGTTTCCTCTTGTAATGAAGTAGCAAAAACTGCCAGGAACATACGATCTAAACCTACAGATGTTTCAACTACGTATGGCACATAGTTTTCGTTTAATTCCGGATCGAAATATTGTAATTTTCTTCCTGAATATTGTTCATGTGCTTTTAAGTCAAAATCAGTACGAGAGTGAATTCCTTCTAATTCTTTGAAACCAAATGGAAAATTAAACTCGATATCTGCTGCTGCATTTGCGTAATGCGCTAGTTTTTCGTGATCATGAAAACGGTAATTCTCTTTTCCTAATCCTAAAGATAAATGCCAGTTTAAACGCGTTTGTTTCCAGTGTTCGTACCATTGCATTTCTTCTCCCGGACGTACAAAAAACTGCATTTCCATTTGTTCAAATTCACGCATACGGAAAATAAATTGTCTTGCAACAATTTCATTTCTAAAAGCTTTACCCGTTTGAGCAATTCCAAAAGGAACTTTCATACGGCCAGATTTCTGAACGTTTAAAAAGTTAACGAAAATACCCTGTGCTGTTTCAGGACGTAAATAAAGATCCATTGCATTTTCTGCAGAAGCTCCTAACTTAGTTCCAAACATTAAGTTGAACTGTTTTACATCTGTCCAGTTTCTGGAACCAGTTTCAGGATCAGCGATTTCAAGTTCTTCGATCAAAGCTTTTACATCTTCAAGATCTCCGTTTCCTAAAGAACGCCCTAAACGCTCTCTGATTTCTTTTTCTCTGGCCAAATATTCAACTACACGGGCATTTGTTGTAATAAATTCCTGTTCGTTGAATGCATCACCAAAACGAGCTTTTGCTTTATCAATTTCTTTTTGCGCTTTTTGATGAATTTTTTCAGCAAAATCTTCAACTAAAACGTCTGCTCTATATCTTTTTTTAGAATCTTTATTATCAATTAACGGATCATTGAAAGCATCAACGTGGCCTGAAGCTTTCCAGGTTGTTGGATGCATTAATATTGCAGCATCAAGGCCGACAATATTTTCATTCATCTGAACCATTGATTTCCACCAATATTCACGGATATTCTTTTTTAATTCGACACCGTTTTGTGCATAATCATATACTGCACTTAAACCGTCGTACACTTCGCTTGACGGAAAAATAAATCCGTACTCTTTTGCGTGCGAAACCACATTCTTAAATATATCTTCTTGTTTTGCCATAGTAATGCAAAAATATAAAAAGTAGTTATAAAAAAAAGAAAAATAAAAAAGATTGAAGGCCTATTTTGGCTATTTTTGTAACTAAATTCTTTCTATTTGTGTTTAATTTTATTATTGATCTATTTTTTCCTAAAGTCTGCTCCGGATGCCGCTCTGTTTTAATGACTAATGAAACGGTTTTATGTACAAACTGCAGACATGAAATGCCTTTAACGCAATATCATTTAGATCCAGATAATCAGGCTGTCAAAAAATTCTACGGTAAGGTCGAAGTCGAACATGTATCTGCTTTTTTATACTTTAATAAACAAGGCATTGTTCAGGAACTCATCCATAATTTAAAATATAAAGGGCACGAAGAAATTGGAACAGTTTTGGGCAATTGGCATGCAGAAGATTTAAAGGAACTAAAACTTAAAAATCCGTTTGATGTTATAATTCCTGTACCGCTTCATCCCAGAAAATTTAAAGAAAGAGGTTATAATCAGGTTACAACATTTGGAAAAGCTTTATCTGAAACCTTAAAAATTCCTTTTGATAATTCTATTTTATACCGAAAGAAATATTCAAAAACACAATCAAAAAAGAATCTTTTAGGGAGATCTGAAAATATCGAAAACAGTTTTGATGTTCATTTATCCAAAGAAAATCAAAACAAACATTTTTTAATTGTTGATGATGTTCTAACCACCGGAGCAACTCTCGAAGCTTGTTCTCGTGCTTTACTCAAAATTCCGGGAGCAAGAATCAGTATTGTCTGCATGGCAATGGCAAATTCGTAAGATTAAAATTTTAATTTAAGATGATTTTCTTAACAGTTCTTTTATCTCCGTCAACAATTGTCAAGAAATATACTCCAGATGAAGATCCAATAGGCATTGTAATTTGTTTATTAAAATTATCTACATGCTCAAAAGATTCTGAATAAACTGTTTTTCCGAGTATATCATGAATATATATTTGCGTTCCTTCTTTTGAGTGACTTTTAAATTCAACTGTAACCGTTCCTTTAGTAGGATTTGGGTACGAAATTACTTCTTCAGTTACAGGTATGTCTACACCCAAAGTAAAAGTTTGATTGCAGATATTTATCGAAGCCGAATTTATTGTACCAAAACTTCCAACTACTGCATCACGAACTCTAAGCGTCCAATTTCCTTCTGGATTTTCTCCATTAAAAATACTCAGCGCATCTGTTGGAAGAACTATTTGACTTGTTGTTGAAGAGCACTGCAAATTAGCTCCAGAATCGTCAAACTGTAATGCTAAAGTTGAGTTTGTACTGGCACATCCTTTATCAAATAAACGAACAATAGTTCCCTTTGGACTTACGATTTGAATTTCAAGATCTGAGAATCTTGCATGTGTAACATTAATCGAAACGTTTACATCAGACACAGTTCCCGTTGATGATGGAACTGCAGCATTTCTGGTTGTAAATGAAGTTCCGTATGGAATACTAAAAGAGCTTCCAAAACTATAATCATTACAGTTTGTTATTGATGTGTAACCAATTGCAAATGATTTACTGTTTAATGCATAATAAATATTGGCTGTTGGCTCAATCAAAATTCTGCAATTTGTAGCTGCCTCAAGACCTTCTGGAATCAGGACCGTTTCTGAACCATCATTTGCTGTTGCTGCGGCCAGAATAGTTGGAAAAGTCAATCCTCCATCTGTAGATAATTTGATATTTACTGTCGATGAACCTTGAAGCGTATTGGTGTTATTAACACTCCATGTAATATTTTGATACGTTCCCTGCAGCCAGCTTATATCATTAGTATTTTGAGAAGTTAAGGCAAAAGGTCCTGCAGATGGTGTTACTGTTACGACCATTCCGTCAGTATTAGTTTGAGCGAGACCCAAAGCACCATTATCCCTTCCAGTTAAAGTAAAATTTAGAGTTCTTGCAATTGATGAAACTGATTCCCATCTTGTTGTGAGTCTATTTTGAAGTACATAATCAAAACTTGGCATGTAACGAACTGGTGTAGTTCCCGGAGGTATTGATCTAAATAAAGGCCCGTTTGGTTTTGCTGCATAAGCAATACTATTATCGCCAGAAGTATTTGTTGCGTTATCGTTCTCTTCCCAAGTATAGGTAAGATTATCAGAACCAGAACCTGATCCGGTTAAAATAAACGGTGTACTAATTGGAATTGTAAAATCGTCACCAGCACTAATCACTGGAGGGTTATTAGTTATACTAGTACTAACCGGACAACTTTTTCCTGCAAGGTTATTTTGTATTTGAAGAATACTGGCATATGCAAAATAGTCATCTGAATTATCCTGTATATTATAATTATCCGTTACACCGGCATATCCCATAATAGTAGAACCGCTTCCTGGTTCTACACTTACTCCCGTACCTTCGATATCATAAGAAAATGTATGATTGGCACCTAATTGATGACCAATTTCATGAACCACAAAATCAACATCAAATGTATCGCCTTGAGGTCTGCTGTTTGATGGTGAAGTATAACCGCTTCCTTTTCCTATTACATTAGATGGTGTTGGACTTACACAAACACAGCCAATACAGGCAGCATTTCCTCCTCCGCCAGAAGCTCCAAATAAATGCCCTATATCATAATTACCTTCACCAATTACATTCGTAATTGTACTTTGAACTTCTTTACTCCAAAAATCATTACCATCTGTATCTGTAGAAGTTCCTTTATTTGCATTCGAGTATGGATCTGTAGATGCATCTGTATAAATCAAAGCATCGTTATTTGCAATTAAAATCAACTGCACTGCTAAATCTCTATTTAAAATTCCGTTTACCCTTGTTAATGTAGCATTCATTCCTGCTAATGCCCCGGCTTTTGTTCCTCCAAAAAATGCGGTGTATTCTCCTGTACAAGACAATGCTAAACGCATCGTTTTAAATACTTTATTGTTTGAAGTCGTTTTTGCTGTCTTTGATGTATTAGCATTTTGCGAAACTAAATCTGCTGTTTTACAAGACAATTTGGCTTTTGAGGTTTCACTTTTAGAAGAAAACAAAACATATTCTGTTTTATTATCTGGATTTTCTTCTATAAATTCAGTTCCTTTATCTGTGCGAAAAACCATTGTTTGTAAACCATTCGGCGAAAAACTAAAATGTATTTTTGCCGATTTATCATCTAAACCGCTTCCTTCATACGATCTAATTTCCGGATATTTTGCCTGAAGTTCAGGATCAAAATTTGAAGATTCCCAAACTTGAAATCTTTCTAAAACACCTTCAGCATTAGGAATTGTAATTTCAGTACGATTACTTTTTGACTGTTTTGATGTGGTAGGTGAAAGTTTTGCTTTTAGAAAATCTGTATTTAATCGATAATACAATTTATCAGAATCTTTAGAAACTGTCTGTTTTTTTACGGCTGAAGCAGAACCTGATCTTTGCCATAAATCATCACTTTGAGCATGAAGTTCTACACAACAAAATATAAACATTAAAAAAAGTAGTTGTTTTTTCATACTTAAAAGAGGCTTTTATATATATCAAAATTAATAGATTTAAATCAAATTCTTACATGTAAACGATAATAAACGTTTTTTAGTCGACGAATCGATTCTTTTTTCGGCAAAAGAAAGCGAATCTTCTTAAAAAATCAATTCGATGAAGCACAAAATTTAAAATAGATAGTATAAATTTGCAGCATCTTAAATAATTTGTTTTGAAGCTCTTTCATTCTATAAACGATTTCCATACGACCAAGAAAACAATTTTAACTCTTGGAACTTTTGACGGCGTACATATTGGTCATAAAAAAATTCTGGAAAGAATTACTGATAATACCGAAAATGGAAAGTATGAAAGTTTAGTGCTTACTTTTTTTCCGCATCCAAGAATGGTTCTGCAGGAAAAATCAGAAATAAAACTTCTAAATACAATTTCTGAAAAAACAAAACTTTTAGAAGCAACCGGAATTGAAAATCTGGTTATACATCCGTTCAACGAAAGTTTTTCAAGACTTACTGCCGAAGAATTTGTGCACTCCATTTTAGTAGATCAATTCCATATTCAAAAAATAATTATTGGACACGATCATCGTTTTGGAAGAAACAGAACAGCAAATATTGACAATTTAATTGCTTTTGGAATTGAATACGGTTTTGAAGTCGAACAAATATCAGCCGAGGAAATTCAGGATGTTTCGGTAAGTTCTACTAAAATTAGAAAAGCTCTTACTGAAGGAAATATGATTTTGGCCAATGAATATCTGGGATATGACTATTTCTTAACCGGCGAAGTCGTTCAAGGAAAACAATTAGGAAGAACGATTGGTTTTCCTACTGCTAACATACAAATTGAAGAAGAATACAAATTGATTCCTAAAAACGGAGTTTATGTAGTTCGCGCTTTAATTGATGAAAAGGAAGTTTTTGGAATGATGAATATTGGTTTTAACCCAACTGTTAACGGACAAAAACAAACCATAGAAGTCAATCTTTTTGATTTCGATACTGATATTTATGGTAAAAAAATCGAAGTTTCGTTACTTCAATATCTTCGTGACGAACAAAAATTCGGTTCTATTGATTTATTAAAAGCCCAATTAAATCAAGACAAACAAAATGCTTTGTTCTTTGTGAGTAAACTTCAATAAAATTTCAAAAAACACTTTTAACTCTTTTTAGATCATCGTAGTTATTTTTTTAGTAAATTTGATATAGAACTGTTTTTCAAATATTTACTATTAACTTCTTTAAAAATAACCACTATGAAATTACCTAAAGAAATAACAAACGGTTTTTTAATATTCCTCGGAATTGGGATTTATTTTTTATTGATGAATCTATTAGGTTTGGCAGATTTATTCTACCTGCGTACTCTTAACGTATTCTTTATATTTTATGGCGTAAACAGGACAATGCAGATGAATCTTCATGAAGGGGAAACAAATTTTGTATCCAATGCGGTTTCTGCAATGGCAACTTCTGTTGTTGGTGTGGCTCTAAGCGTTTTTGGATTATTAGTTTATAGTTATGCACGAGGCGGTGACGCTTATGTCGAAACTTTGTCTAAAACATTTATGTTTGGAGGAAATCCTTCTGTTCCAACCTATTGCATCTGCCTGCTTTTTGAAGGACTTGCTTCTTCGGTTATTGTTACTTTAATGATGATGCTGTATTGGAACAATAAATATGCTGCCGATTAATTAATCAAAATAAAAACCATTATTTAAGCACTTTAAAATCATAAAAATTAATAATTATATGATTTTAAAGTGCTTTTTTTATGAAATTATTTAACAAATATTGATTTACAACACGCAATGTTGTTGATTCAAAAATTTAATTACATTTGAAGCTTCAAAAACAATTTATCCATGAGCATGACTACAAAACACAATTGGACAAAAGACGAAATTATTGCAATCTACAACAAACCATTAATGGATTTGCTTTATGAGGCAGCGACGATTCACAGACAACAACATGATCCAAACGTGGTTCAGGTATCTACCCTGCTTTCTATAAAAACCGGCGGATGTCCGGAAGATTGCGGATACTGCCCGCAAGCGGCAAGATATAATACAGGAGTTGAAGGAAATGATTTAATGACTGTAAGTCAGGTAAAAGCACAGGCATTAAGAGCAAAATCAAACGGATCATCCCGTGTATGCATGGGTGCTGCCTGGAGAAATGTTAAAGATGGTGAAGAATTTGATCAGGTTTTAGAAATGGTACGAACCATTAATAAACTTGATATGGAGGTTTGCTGTACTTTAGGAATGCTGACCGAGAATCAGGCACAGCGTTTAGCCGAAGCCGGTTTGTATGCTTACAACCATAATTTAGATACTTCTGAGGAATATTATAAAGATGTAATTTCAACACGCGGTTTTGAAGACCGTTTACAAACTATAGAAAATGTTCGTAAAACGAATGTAACAGTTTGCAGCGGCGGTATTATTGGAATGGGAGAAAGTATTGAAGACAGAGCCGGAATGCTTGTTGCACTATCAACTTTAAATCCACAGCCGGAATCCGTTCCTATTAATGCCTTAGTTGCCGTTGAAGGAACTCCAATGGAAGAAGAAAAACCGGTTGAGATCTGGGAAATGATTCGTATGGTAGCTACTACCCGAATTGTAATGCCGGAAACTCAGGTTCGCTTGTCTGCCGGAAGAACCAATATGTCCCGCGAAGGTCAGGCAATGTGCTTTTTTGCCGGAGCGAATTCAATTTTTGCCGGAGATAAACTACTTACTACACCAAATCCTGATGTTAACGAAGACATGAAGATGTTTGAAACTTTAGGTATGGTGGCTCAAAAACCATTTATTAAAATAATGCAGCCTAAAACAGTTGAAGCTGCTGATTCTCAATTTGCTCCATTAGGTGAAAAACCAAAATGGTCTAGACCCGGACATACAATTGAAAGAAACGTTGAAGCTTCGATCAAATCAAAAATTTAATTAAAAGAGCTCAAAAATCTCGATAAATATTTTTAAATTGCTTATGACACAGAGTTATAAGCAATTTTTTATTTATACTAATGAAATTAAAACAAATCGAGAGGGTTAAAAAAATCTCTAAAGATGATTTTGTTTCCCAATATGTAAAAAAACAAATTCCCGTTGTTGTCGAAGAATTAACTGAAGACTGGCCAGCTTATGAAAAATGGAGATTATCCTATATTAATAAAATTGCCGGTGATATTACTGTTCCTTTATACGATGACAGACCTGTAAATCATGAGGAGGGTTTTAACGAAGCTCATACAAAAATGAAAATGAGCGATTATATTAGTTTATTAGAATCAAAACCTACCAACTATCGCATTTTTCTTTATAATTTAATGAAAGAAGTCCCAGTATTGAAAAACGACTTTTTATGGCCGGATATTGGCCTAAAATTAGTTAAACAATTGCCAATGCTTTTTTTTGGCGGAGAAAATGCCCGAGTTTTTATGCATTATGATATTGACTATTCAAATATACTGCATTTTCATTTTCACGGTGAAAAACAGTGTATGCTTTTTGCACCAAATCAGTCAAAATACATGTATAAAGTGCCTCATGCTTTAATTTCGAGGGAAGATATTGATTTTGATAATCCAGATTATGATAAATTTCCTGCTCTTCAAAATGCAGAAGGATATATCACAAATCTTAAACATGGAGAAATGCTGTATATGCCGGAAGGATATTGGCATTATATGAAATACCTGACTCCTGGATTTTCTATGAGTCTGCGTGCTTTTCCTAAAAACATTAACAACTTATCAAAAGCAGCCTATAATATATTTATTATGCGCTATTTTGACATTATGATGCGAAAGTTTAAAGGTCAAAAATGGATTGATTATAAAAACGAGAAAGCTATTCATAATACCAATCAAAATCTCCGAAAGAGTGCTTGAGCATAAATTTTGAAAACAAAAAACCAGCTGCAGTTTAAAATTGCAGCTGGTTTTTTGTTTTCTGTCATTTCTTAATTAAAAACAATTTTCTTAGTTATAATATTTCCATTTTCTAAAGTTACTTTCACAATTAAAACCTGATTTCCGGATTGGAAGTTTGAAATTTGAAACTCTGTGTTTTCTACTTTTTTGTTGTTATAAAGCAGCTTGCCTGAAATATCAAAAATCGAAACTTCTCGCATTACATCTTCAGTCGAATTTAATTTTATTGTTTTAGCTTTTACAGAAACATAAAAACTATTCGTTTGATTTTCGAAATCATCAACCCCTAAAGAAGTATTTGTGTATTTTAAAATAAATCTTTCTGGAAAAGTCCCTATAGCAGTTGTAAAATTATAATTACTAGTTTGAAGATTGTGAATAGTATTGGTTACTTTATCTTCAAGATAAATAGCTTGATTGCTTAAAACGCCATCTGTGTGATCAATAGATATTGTAAATTCTCCTTGTATAGCTGATCTATAACCTAGCGGAATTACATCTGATTCATTAAAAGGCAGTGCTCTTCCCTGAATTACCAATTTCTGACCTTCATTTATACTATAAAAATCAACATACGGATTACCATTGAAAGAAATTGCATCGTAATTCTGATCCCAGAAATTGGTTGCTCCTTCGATATAACCAATTAAAACCTGCTTAAATGCTCCTTCTGTATTAGTAAGATTAAGCCACACTCGATGTCTTTCTAAATTAGTCTTATTGCTATTATTCGTTTTATAAAACTGACTATTGCTTCCCGGAACTCTCATTGCATTAGTAAAAATAGCCGAAGAAGTTGTTTTAGATTTCACGAAGAAAGACTGGCCGGCAGCAATATAACCCAACGGAGCCGTTTGATTTCCCGGACTTCCGGCACCTTGACCTGAAAGGTTTCCCACTGAGGTACTTCCTGAAATATTATAAATGGCATAATCAGCAGAATTATATTTGTATGTACCAGAAGCATCACCTGCAGGAGGCGAATTATGAGTCCAGAAATACAAAGTTCCATATAAATTAGCTGCATTATCAAAAATAAACTGATCTGCGTATACCGCTGATGGATATGGATTCCCTATTAAATGAAATCGCTCTGCTGCGACCAAAGGAACTGAAATTGTACCATTATTAGGTACTCCTATAAATGATACTTCTTGAATTGCCGGTGTTACAATATCAAAATTTTGAGGACCTCTAATACTATATCCCTGACCCGGAATCATTTCAAGAACACCTCCATAACTAATTACCCAGCTTGCATTTGGATTATAGCTTGTATATTTATCAGACAAAGTATTAGGAGATAAATCATGTAAAGTATAAGCTGGTGTTCGAACAATTGGTGATGACCAATAAGTATAATCATATCTACGCGTTGAAGTATTTCTTTTGTAAATAATATTCCCTGTATTTATCGCATTAGCTGTCTGCAATAAACTTGAATTATTTTCGAAAGTTAATATTCCGCCATCATTAGTTACTGCGTTTGTAATTGTTAATGTATGGTTAGAGTTTACTGTAACATTTACTCCTGAATCTATCATACAAGAACATCCGCTTAAATTACCGGTTGTTGAATAATCACCTGAAAATCTAATAGCATCTGTTATTACTGGTTCGCTTCCCTTCGACCAAGATGTGCCATTCCAGACATTTGTAGAAGGGGCTGCAATTTCAATACCTGCTGTAGGTGATGAAGGACAAATAGGGTTTTCATATATCGTAAAGGTATAAATACCCGGAAGCAAATTAGTAACCGTAAAACTAGGTCCTGAACCTGTGTATGTCTGCGATAATGTTCCATTACTTTGAGTTATAGTCCAATTTCCCGATGTAAGCAAACCGTTTAATGTTATACTTCCCACAGAATTCACACAAGTTGGCTGTACAACCGTTCCTGGTACAGGAGCTGCCGGTTTTGGTTCAACATCAATTCTGGTTTCAATTGAACCCTCTTCAGGACATGTTCCATTTTGTATCACAGCTCTATAACTTGTACTTGTAGTTAAAATACCTGGCTGGTACGTATCTGCGGTATGACTTATTGGCTGCCAAACATAGGGTATAGCTTCTGCATATTCCCATCTAACAATTGTCCCAGCATAATCATTTAAAGTTAACAAAGGACTTGGACTCCCTGCACAAATATGAGTTCCTCCATGTACTACTCCTCTTTCAGTTTTTACAACCGTTGTTGTACTGCTTGCATTTATTGCAGATGTACATCCATTTGAAGAGTACCCAACAGTAACAGTTTTACTGCCAATTGTATGCCAATGTAGTGTTACCGTATTACTAGCCAGTGATAGGCTGCCTGAAATTATATCGTAATCTGTCCCTTGAGTTCCTGGAACTGTCCAAATATAATTTGTTTGTCCAGATTGCGTAGTATAGGTTACATTCGTCTCTACACATACAGAAGCCGCTGGTGAAACAGTAAAGGAAGGTGCAGGAATAGGGTTAACGGTAATAATAGCTGAGTTTGCAGTAAAGCCAGAACTTCTTATACAAGAATTAGCATCGGTAACTGAAACTAATGCATAAGTTGTAGTTG
>NZ_JBQEMU010000016.1:0-147099 GCF_052044235.1 Flavobacterium sp. 22659 | reverse complement strand
TTCCTACGGAATTTCGATTAAAAAGAACCATCCGTTCGAAAAATATTGTAGAGCCGGATTTTAATCCGGTTACAACAAAATGTTCCCGAATACAAAACTTGCTGCAATATTATTTTTTTCTACGGAATTTCGATTAAAAAGAACCATAGGTTCGAAAATATTGTAGGGCCGGATTTTAATCCGGTTACAACAAAATGTTCCCCAATACAAAAGAACCATAGGTTCGGGCAATTTTTGTAACAAGAAATGGCAATCTGCTAAAACAATCGCAACAATCTAAATACCAAATATTTATTATATATTTGATAATACCAATTTGGTTTTAAATAAACGAATTATGAAATCATGCACCATTTTCTTCACAGTTTTGACTTTAGCCATTTTCGCATCTTGCAAAAAAGAAACCAAACCAGAAACTCCCGCAAAAACCTATTCTAAACTCGCAAAAGCCGAATGGTTTATTGGCGAATGGGGAAATAAATCGGCAGACGGCGAACTTACTGAACGATGGAAAAAAGAAAATGATTCGGTTTATTTAGGAGAATCCTATTTTGTTGTGGGACAAAATGATACCGTTTTTGCAGAACATGTACGTCTTGAGGAAGCAAACGGAAAATTAGCTTATATAGTAACAGTTCCGGGGCAGAATCAGGAATTGCCCGTAAGTTTTGAAATGACCTCGGCTGCAGATAATCAGATTGTTTTTGAAAACCAAAAACACGATTATCCAAATAAAATCATTTACAATCTGGTTGAGAAAGATTCGCTAATAGCAGAAATTTCAGGTTTGAAAAAAGGCAAACCTTATACCGAGAAATTTATTATGAAAAAGCGATAAGATAGATTTACAAGCAAAAAAACTTAGAATCTCAAAACCTCAGCAACTTAGCGACTTAAAAAAAATCACTCATTCTCCCCTATCTTATTCACCATAAAAATCATCACAATTCCTAAAAGCGCCATAATCAAAAACGCCCATTTCATACTTAGATATTCTGAAATAAAACCAACCATTGGCGGCACTAGTAAAAAACCAAGATAACCAATTGTAGATATAGAAGTCAAAGCAGATCCGCTGCTTAATTTTGAAGATCTTCCGGCAATACTAAACACCAGTGGCACCACACAAGAAACTCCAAACCCTATTAAAACATAACCAAAAATAGTTGGGTAAGCATACGGCAGGATAAAACAAAGACCAAAACCAGCAGTGATTAAAATTCCGCTGTAAAGCAGGATTTTTTTAGTTCCAAATTTCATTACGCCATAATCGCCAAATATACGTCCTAAAGTTACTGCCGACGCAAAAAATACAAAAGCAGCACTTGTTAATTTTGGAGAAGCCTTTAAGATATTCTCAAAATAAATACCGCTCCAGTCATACATCGTATTTTCACAGGCCATAGACACGAAACAAATCAAGGCAAACTTTATAAGATTCTTTTCCGGCATCGAAAAAAACTTCTTTTTAACCGGAACAGGTTCATTATGAATACTCATTGGGTAAAAACAAGCTGTAAGAGCCAGCATAAAAATACTTACTCCCAATAAATGATGTGATGGAGCAATTTTCTGCGTTACCATTACATAACCTAAACCCGCTCCTGAGAAAACAGCAATACTCCAAACTGCATGAAAACGTGTTATAATCGATTTTGGATAGAGTTTCTGCACTTCAAGAGACTGTGCATTTATTGACAAATTGAAAATATTACGCGAAGCTCCAAAAAACAAAAGTATAATAACCAGCTGCCAGACAAACGCGGCTAAACCAGGCAAAGACAAAGCTACATTAAACATAACTGCTCCAAGCAGCATAATATAACGGCTGCTGTACTTGTTTAACAGCTTTCCGGTAAACGGCATTGTAAGCATTAAACCTATTGGAAAAGCAAATAAAACAGCTCCAAATTCAGCTTCAGATAAATGCAGCTGCGCCTGGATATGCGGAATTCTGGAAACCCACGAAGAATAACCAAAACCAGAAAGAAAGAAAAATACAGTATTTGCTATTCGATATCCTCTAGGCGTGTTTTGAATCTTTTTGAAAAAAGGTAAAATCATGAATTCTTTTATTTCAGACTGCAAAAATAAAGCTTTTAAAACGAATTATTGTCGGTTTCACACTTTAATAAATACATCCAATTTTTCGGTTTTATTTCAGAAAAAATAAAAGACTTTTCTTTCTTATTTAACCTTGTAAGGCTTAAAAACAAATGAATTTAAATATTATTTGTAAAAAAAACAATAATTTCTACATTTGTATTGTTTTTATTTATTCTAAATAAATTTTAATTACAAACCAATTTTTAACCAATGAAATATCTTAGACCGAAAACATTACGTTTTCTAATGACAATTAGTTTTGTCTTTACGTTCTTAACCACGTTTGCACAGCAAAATGGAAAAATTAAAGGAACCATCACAACTTCAGATGGAGAAAAGGCTGCCGGAGTAAATATTATTTTAAAAAACTCAAAATATTGGGCAGTTTCTGATGAGAACGGAAATTTTGAATTTAACAGAGTAAAACCAAACACTTATATTTTACAAGTTTCCTTAACAGGATACGAAACCCTTGAAAGCGAAGTAATTGTTGCTGAAAGCGAAACAACTACTGTAAATCTGCAGTTAAAAGTTTCTAACAAAGAATTAAAAGAGGTTGTCATAAACAACAAAAAAAGCATTTTGTCTAAAAAAACAGATTATGTTGCCAGAATGCCTTTAACAAATCTGGAAAATCCACAAGTTTATAACGTTATACATAAAGAACTTCTTTTAGAGCAGGTTTCTGTAGATATTAAAAGTGCAGTACAGAACTCACCCGGAGCAGTTCCTGTTACGTATCCTTCAGGAGGTGTTGCTGTAACTTTTAGAGGATTTACTACTGGAATTAATGCCAGAAATGGTATGGAAACCTCAACTAACCGTTCTTCTACTGATCTTGCTAACGTAGAAAGAATTGAGATTTTAAAAGGTCCATCCGGAACTTTATTTGGTTCTACTATTTCATCTTTTGGAGGTGTTGTAAACCTTGTTACCAAAAAACCTTTTGAAACAACTGCAACAGAGGTTTCTTATACTACGGGAAGTTTTAACTTAAATCGCTTTACTGCAGATATTAACACACCTTTAAATGAAGAAAAAACGGTATTATTTAGAATAAATGCTGCAGTTAACAGAGAAAAAAGCTTTTTAGATTATGGCTTCAATAATACGGTTGCCGTTACTCCAAGTTTAACTTTTAAAGCAAACGAAAAACTTACTTTTAATATCGATGCTGAATACATCAGTTCAAACAATACCAGACGTACTTATCATAGATATGATGCTGCTTCCGGAATTACAAACCCTGGTGATTTGAAAATTGACTACAAAAAATCATTATTCTATGATGATAATGATGCTAAAACTTCTGCAAATAAAGTTTTCGCTCAGGCAGAATATCAAATATCAGAAAATTGGAAATCTACTACTCTATTCTCTTTTATGGGAGAAAACGTAGATCGTAGTTATCAGACTTATACGCTTTGGTTAAACCCATACCAAGCGGCAAGAAGAGTTGGAAACTGGGGACCTATTTATGACAATTACACTAATATTCAGCAAAATATTAACGGCCAGTTTGCAACAGGCAGTATTAAACATAAACTATTAGTTGGTGCAAATTACAATTTTAATAAAAGCGGATTCTCTTCTGGAGCAACAGCGTATATTGATACTATAGACGTGAGAACTCCTTTTGATCCTATGAGAAGAAAAACGGTAGATGCTACATTAAAACAAACTGCATATCCAGTTACTACCAATAAGACTTTTAGCGTTTACGCTTCGGATGTTATTAATTTTACTGAAAGATTATCAGCAATGCTTAGTTTACGTTTAGACAACTATAAACTAGATACTGTTGAAGGTACAGAAGGTTACAATCAAACGGCATTATCTCCAAAATTAGGATTAGTGTATCAGGTTGTTAAAGATCAGGTTTCGATCTTTGGAAATTACATGAACGGATTTCAAAATTCGCCTCCTGCTACACAACCAGATGCTACTAGATTGATTTTAGATCCAGTATATGCCGTACAATATGAAGCTGGTGTTAAGGTTGAAGCATTCAATAAAAAATTAAGTACTACTTTAAGTTATTATAATATCAAAATTGACAATGCAGTACAATATGACAATAATGGTTTTGCTTATCAAAATGGAGAACAAGTCAGTAAAGGTTTTGACTTTGAATTAATTGCTAATCCAATTAACGGTTTTAACATTATTGTCGGATATGCTTTTAATGACAATACAATTCCTGCTACTGGCAAAAAAGCTGTTGGAGCTCCAGAAAACGTTGCAAATTTCTGGACAACTTATACCTTACAAAACACTGTAAAAGGTTTAGGAGCTGGATTTGGAATTAATTATGTTGGAAAAAGTTATATGTTTGATGACAATGTTTTTTACATTCCTTCTTATACTACGGCAAATGCTACTGTATTTTACGATCAGCCTACCTGGAGAGTCGGACTTAAATTCAACAATCTTTCAAACGAAAAATACTGGGATTTTTATGGAAACTCTCAATCTCCAACAAACTTCTTAGTTAATTTGACATTAAAATTCTAAAGTCATTTTTTTTCTTAAAATAACACCTCTGTAATACAACGGAGGTGTTTCTTTTTGTTAAACATTTTATTTATAAATCTTAGTAAATGACTTTTAAAAAATTAATTCTAAAAATCCATTTATGGCTGGGATTATCTTCCGGTTTAATTGTAGTTATATTGGGTATTACAGGATGCCTGTATTGTTTTGAAGAAGAATTACGTCCTATTGTTCATGATTATTATTACGTAGATCAGATAAAGGACAAAAAATTACCTTTAAGCCAATTAATTGAAATTGCAAAAAATGCAAATTCTGATTATCCTAAACAATCTTTTTCAGGATGCAGGACGTTTAGCGATGATAATCGTACTGTAGTTATCTGGTTTTATAAAGAATTAGACAAAGATGCGTTTTGGTACTGGAATCAATATCATAATACTTATCTCTATCTGGATCCTTTTACCGGAAATGTAAAAAAACAAGAAGATTATAATTTCGAGTTTTTTGTTTTTGTTCGAATGCTGCATCAAACATTATGTCTCAACAGCGATATTGGAGATCCAATTGTAGGAACGGCAACTATTGTATTTATTATTTCGCTTATTACCGGTCTTATACTTTGGTGGCCCAAAAACAAGCAGGCGGCTAAACAACGTTTTTCGTTTAAATGGAAAAACAGTACTAAATGGAAACGCAAGAACTACGATTTACATAATATTCTCGGATTCTATTCGATGCTTTTTGCTTTACTAATCGCCTTGACAGGATTAGTCTGGGCATTTCAGTCTTATGATAAAGGGGTACAATGGCTGCTTAATGGTGGAAAGACGTTTGAAAACGAGAGATTCGTTTCTGATACTACTCAATACACTAAAAAAATGCCCACTGATAAGATTTATGCTTCCATTAGACAATCACAGCCTAAAGCAAAAAGTTTTTATTTGTTTGTACCTGAAGAAAAAGATTCACTGGCAACATTTAGCACATTTATAAGATACAATAATCGTTTTGATGATGTCTCTATTGAATTTGATCGTTATACAGCCAAACCTTTAAAAATTGAGACTTATCACGAGAAGAATAATGGTGAGAAGTTTCGGTTTATTAATTATGATCTGCATGTTGGAAGTATTCTTGGATTTCCGGGAAAAGTACTCGCCTTTTTTGCCAGCCTGATTTGTGCAAGTTTACCAGTTACCGGTTTTTTAATCTGGTGGGGAAGAAATAACAAAAAAACCAACAAAACGAAGTAATTATAAGGGTTCACAGTATTGTTAAAAAAATTATAATTTCTACATTTGCGGTGTTTTTACCAATCTTACACATCCCCCCGTAATCCACTTAAAAAGAAAAAAATCATGAATTATTTTAACCGCAGCATGAAGCGTTTTATGTATTTAACAGCCCTGCTTTTTATTTTTACAAGCACTGTAAACGCTCAACAGACTAACGGAAAAATTAAAGGAAACATTACAACGTCTGATGGCGAACCTGCAATTGGCGTAAACATCATTCTAAAAAACTCAAAATACGGAACTGTTTCTGAAGAAGATGGTTCTTTTGAATTCAACCGAGTAAAACCAAATACTTATACTGTTCAGGTTTCATTATCAGGTTACGAAACTCTGGAACAAGATGTTACTGTTTCTGCAAGCGAAACATCGTCATTAAAATTACAGCTGAAAGTTTCAAATAAACAGTTAAAAGAAATTATTGTTACCAATTCCAGAGGCAAAGCATTTCCAAAACAAAGCAGCTTTGTATCAAAAATGCCTCTAAAAAACGTTGAAAATCCTCAGGTTTACAATATTGTTTCATCAGAATTAATGAAAGAACAGGTAATTACAAATTATGATGATGCTTTAAAGAATGTTCCGGGAATTCAAAAATTATGGCAGTCTACAGGACGTGGCGGTGATGGAGGTTCATTTTATTCATTACGTGGTTTTGAAGTTCAGGCCAATGTTGTAAACGGACTGCCTGGATTAACAAGAGGAAGTTTAGATCCGGCAAATATCGAACGTATCGAAGTCATCAAAGGACCATCTGGAACTTTATTTGGAAGCAGTTTAGTAAGCTACGGCGGTCTTATTAATACTGTTACTAAAAAACCATACAGCGGTTTTGGCGGTGAAGTTTCATATATAGCAGGAAGCTTTGGCTTAAACAGAGTTACTGCAGATATTAATACACCGCTTGACGATAATGATAATGCGGCTTTTAGAATTAATGCGGCTTACCAGACAGAAAACAGTTTTCAGGACGCTGGGTATAGAACTTCAATTTTTGTTGCTCCTTCCCTTTCTTATAAAGTAAATGAAAAATTGTCTTTCTTGATTAATACTGAATTTATGGCCGAAGAAAAAGCAGCATCACCTATATTGTTTTTAGG
Organism: Flavobacterium sp. 22659; assembly: GCF_052044235.1. Lineage (NCBI taxonomy): Bacteria > Pseudomonadati > Bacteroidota > Flavobacteriia > Flavobacteriales > Flavobacteriaceae > Flavobacterium > Flavobacterium sp. 22659. The sequence goes on along the minus strand of NZ_JBQEMU010000016.1, from coordinate 140,105 downwards.
CCAGTACTCAAAACTTCAGTATGCTGATTTAAATGATTTAAACTACAATACAAAACTATCTTTTTACAGCAACGATTTACCAATGAAAAATCCGAGATTCAATCTGCAGGCTCAGATGAATTATAAGATTTCTGACCAATGGACTTCGCAGACTATTCTTTCAAGAACTTCAACTAAATCAAAAGGATATTACTCTTACATGTCTGACAATGAAGACGGGAATAGAGATTTTGCTTTCTGGATCACAAAAGAAAATTCTCAAACTGCAACAACTGATATCCAGCAGAATTTTATTGGAGATTTCAAAATTGGAAAAATGAGAAATCGTCTTGTGGCAGGTTTAGATTATTTTGAAAGAAATTTAATGTTTGGAGGTTCAGGTTATGCACATCTTTATAACGTTACACCTCAGGGTGAAGTAAGACAGCTGGATCCTGCAAATCCTTACAATTTAAGCCAGACATCAGTAGATAAATTATTAGCTTCTGCACCGGGGCCGGATTATAATTCTAAAGATGCAGCTTACAGCGCTTATGTTTCAGATGTTTTAAACATTACGCCTGCTTTGTTAGTAATGGCGAGTTTAAGGGTAGATTATTTTGATAATGAAGGAAATATCAAAAAAGATACAGATAATTATAATCAAACAGTACTTTCTCCAAAATTTGGAGTAGTTTATCAGCCAATTCAGGATCAATTATCTGTTTTTGCAAATTACATGAATGGTTTTAGAAATATTGCACCAGGATTGGTTTATGACGGAAGCGGAAATGTAATTGGAACAAAAACTTTTGAACCGGAACATGCTGATCAATTAGAAGCTGGTATTAAAGCTGATTTATTTTCAGATAAAGTAACTGCTGCCGCTAGTTATTATGATATTAATGTTGCTAATTTAGTTACCAGCAATCCAATGTATAGTTCACAAGGCGGTGAAGCAAGAAGTCAGGGATTTGAATTTGATTTGAATGCTGCAGTATCAAAAAATTTCAGCATTATTGCCGGATACAGCTACAATCAAAGTAAAATTACCAAAGGAGATATAAACAACGTTTGGTTAGATGAAGGAAAAAGACCTTTCTGGGCAGGGCCAAAAAACCTGGTAAATCTTTGGACTACTTATAAATTTGATGAAGGTGCATTAGAAAACTTCGGACTTGGATTTGGTGGAAATTATGCCAGTGATAATGCTGTTTTAGACAGTGATGTTACAGGAAAATTTGTTCTTCCTGCTTACACTGTTATCAACGGATCTGTTTTCTATAACTCAAATAAATTCCGCGTAAGCTTAAATGTAAATAATATTACCAATAAAGATTACTTTAACGGAGGATGGTCTACAGTAAATCCGCAGAAACCAAGAAACGTTGCTGCTAGTTTTACTTATAAATTCTAATTCAGCTTAAAAATTTTAAAAGCCCCAAATCATATAATTATATGGTTTGGGGCTTTTTTTATTGTTTTATTTTTAATTATTCTAAATAAGACGTATGTTTGTGAAAAATATCATTTTAATAATTTTAAACCTGATCTTATGAAATCAAAAACTTTTAAATTAATAACATTTGCTTTTTTAATGTTTTTTGCTGCACCTCAACTTTTTGCACACGCACTTTGGATCGAAACTAAAGCAACAGGAACAAAAGGAAAAGCTCAGGAAATTTCTATTTACTTTGGAGAATTCTCAGATAATGATATTACAAAAGCAGATAAATGGTTCTCTGATTTAAAAGATTTCTCTTTGGTAGTAATTTCTCCTTCAAAAAAAGAAACAAAACTTACTTCTAAAGCTTTAGATAATAAATACCAGGCTTTCTTTACACCAACTGAAGACGGTGTTTACACAATTGTAATGCAGCACACAGTTAAAGATGTTTACGGTACAATGAAATTAGATTACAACTCAAGTGCAACGGTTGTTGTTGGAAACAAAGCATCTGGAAATAATATTACAGCAAACACTAATAAAATTGCTGTTTTCTCAGAAAATGCAGATACAGCAAAAAAAGATGCTAAAGTAACTGGAGTTGCTTCTTATGACGGAGCTATTGCTAAAGAGGCAAAAATCAAAGTTATCGCTCCAAATGGATGGGAAAAAGAATTATGGACAAACGATAAAGGAGAATTTTCTTTTACTCCAATCTGGTCTGGAAACTACATGGTAGAATATGCTCACACTGATAAATCAGCTGGTGAACATAACGGAAAAAAATATGATGAAATCTGGAAAATGGCTACTTACCAAATTGTGGTAAAGTAATCTTTTAAAACATATAATTAGATTTTCAATTAGAAAACCTTGCTTTCCGGCAAGGTTTTTTTTGCTTGAAATCCAATATTAATACAAAATTAAAATAGAATTAGAAAATTATTAAGCGAATCTTAAGAAAAGACTAAGTAAGGTTTAAGGAAGAAAACCACTTCTTAATTTCCTGTTAAAGAAGATGTGTATTTATATTTGCATTCGATAATTTTTATTGAATCTAAATAAATACCATGAAATATAATTTACTATTTGTCTTAGGATTATTAAGTTTCGTCTCTTACGGCCAGAGTTATTCAAATAATGAATCTGGAGCTTCGGTTACAGATACCGTAAAGGGCAAAAAAGGAGAAATATTAAACGAAGTAATTGTTACTAAAAACAAAGAGCCAAAACCGGTAACAGCAGTTCGCTCTGGATTAAAACCAATGGATAATCCGCAAGCTATACAAGTTATTGGTTCTGAAGTTATCGAACAACAACAGGCAATCAGATTAAGTGAAGTTCTTAAAAATGCCAATGGTGTTTATGTTGGTTCTGCGCGAGGCGGTGCTCAGGAATCTTTCTTTTCAAGAGGTTACGATTTATCTGCCAACAATATGTTTAAAAACGGATTCCGTTACAATTCTGGATCAATTCCTGATGTTTCCGGCTTAGACAAAGTAGAATTTCTTAAAGGAGGATCGGCTTTATTGTTTGGAAATGTTGCTCCGGGAGGAATCGTTAACCTGGTAACTAAAACTCCTCAATTTAAAAGCGGCGGCGAGGTATCAATGCAGATAGGAAGTTTTGCGTATTACAAACCTGCTTTTGATTTTTATGGCGGTTTAAGTAAATCAATCGCTTTTAGAATTAATGGTTCTTACGAAAACTCAGAAAGCTTTAGAGATGTTGTAAAAAACGAACGTTTATACATCAATCCATCGCTGCTTTTTGTAATTAATCCTAAAACACAAATTACGCTGCAGGGAGATTATTTATCAGCAGACTGGACTCCTGATTTCGGAACAGGAATTATTGGAACAAAAATTCTAGATTTACCTCGTAATACTTTTTACGGATCACTTTGGTCGAATGGTACTACTAAATCTTCCAGCGCTTCTGTATTATTAAATCATGATTTTAATAAAAACTGGAAACTTAATTTCAATAGTTCTTTCCAAAATTACGATAGAGCTTCAAAATCTACAGCACAATTATCATCTGTTAAAGATAATGGAGAATGGACTAGACCATTGGTTCAAAACGAAAACCTGGAACAAATATTAGGAGATCAGATAAGTCTTCAGGGGAACTTTAACACTGGATCTGTAAAGCATCAGATATTTACAGGTGCTGATTGGGAAAACTCATTCGCAACAGCATATACTTTTGCATTTGACCCTGCAAATTATGACACTATTAATCTTTTCAATTTTGATCCGTCAACGCAAAAAAATACTATTCCGGATGCCAGAACAACTCAAATTGCAAAAACAGAAACAAATCGTTTTGGGGTTTATTTTCAGGATTTGATTTCTATTACAGACAAATTCAAAGTATTAGCAGGTATAAGATGGTCATGGCAGGAAGCAGAAGTTACGACTTACAAAGAAGTTTATGCCAATAAAGTGCAAAACGTTAAACCTGAAAATGCAGTTCCAACAGTTGGTGCTAAAAAATTAGACAACGCATTTTCTCCAAAATTTGGATTAATTTATCAGCCAAGAAAAGATATTTCTATCTTTGGAAGTTATTCTACTTCATTTACTCCAAACACGGGAACTACAGCTGATTTAAAACCAATTGAGCCATCTATTATTGATCAGTATGAAGCTGGTATTAAAACTGATTTCTTAGAAGGAATGCTAAGCACCAATGTTACAGTTTATCAAATCGTAAACAGCAATCTGGCGCAAACAGCTGAATTTAAAGCTGACGGAAGTTTAAACTCAGATACTAACGTAAAAGTATTAAGCGGAGAAACTAAAAGTAAAGGTATTGAAGTAGACGTTACTGCAAGACCAATTGAAGGACTTAGCATTATTGCTGGTTACAGTTACAATGATATGCGTTATACTAAAACATCTGGTTTAAACGGAAGTTTTATAGAAGGTGACCGTCTTGTTAGAACTCCTGCCAATACTGCAAATTTAAGTTTCTATTACCTAGTTCCTGAAGGTTTCTTTAAAGGAGTTTCTATAGGAGCTATTGGAAACTACATTGGTGACCGTTTTGGAGGCTGGAATGATCAATACAGCACAGATCTTGTCAAATATCCTGATGGTATTTACCACAGAGAAATTCCTATTGATGGTTACACAACTATTGATGTTTCAGCTGGATATACATGGAGAAAATTCTCAATTCTTTGCAAACTATCAAACATTACAAACGAACTAAATTATACTGTTCACGAAAACTACAGTGTAAACCCAATTGCTCCTCGTCAAGTTATGACAAGCCTGCGATACAAGTTCTAAAATATTGAATTAGAGTTTTGATTTTATCCCAAGATTTTCAGTTTCACTAGAAAATCTTGGGATTTTTATTTTAAGCCCGATTATAATTCAATTAACACTATTTTTGCCTGAAAATATCATCCTAAAAAACAATCCAAGAAATGTCAGATTTCCCAAAAAATCAATTACAAAAAAGTTTAGGCTTTAGTTTTAATATTGCTGTTTTAATTGGAGGAACAATTGGTGTCGGCATTTTACGTACGCCCGGAACTATTGCCGAAATGCTCAATAATTACTGGCTGATTCTTGCTTCCTGGCTATTTGGAGGTTTATACGTTTTATTGGGAGCAAATTCGTATTCAGAATTAGCAACCATGCTGCCAAAAGCTGGCGGATCTTATAATTATATCAAAAGAGCTTTGGGCGATTATGCCGGATTTCTTTCAGGATGGTACGATTATATTGTAAATGCCATCCCTCCTGCTTTTTACTGTATTGTAATCAGCGAATACACCATTATTTTATTTCCGCAATTAGCACATTATTCTACCGTATTATCTATTTCTTTATTGGTTGCATTTGTATTATTGCATTTAAGCGGTGTAAAAAACGGAAGCGTAATTCAGCAGATTACCAGTTTCTTAAAAGTAATTTGCTTTGTAGCTTTGGTTACGGCTTGTTTTATGTATTCTGGAGTTGAAGTTCCGCCAATAAAAACAGATAATTCAATTTTTCAAATCGGACTTATTTTCGGATTCTTCAAATCTTTACAGCTTATTATTGGGACTTACAACGGCTGGAACGGTGTTTGTTTTTTTGCTGAAGAAAATGAAAATCCAAGCAAAAATATTCCGAAATCTTTGTACAGCGGCGTTCTGCTTGTTGTAGCCATTTATATTTTGGTAAATGCAGCATTTTTTCACGTTCTCCCAATCGAAACTATAGCAAAATCAAATCTTGCCGCTGCCGATGTTGCTAAAATTCTTTTCGGCGAAAGCGGAGCTAAAATCGTAACCATTATTTCTATTTTCTCCTTAATCAGCATTCTGAATGCTTTTATGATGATTCCGCCAAGAATTTTGTACGGATTAAGTCGTGACGGATTTTTTATCGAAAAAGGAACTCAAGTCAATAAAGGAGGAACACCAATTACAGCGCTTTTAGTTTCATCATTTTTCAGCTTGTTTTTAATCTGCATTGGTTCTTTTGAAGTCTTGTTTTCTTTCGCAGCTTTCATCTCGATAATCGTTTGGGGACTGGCTTATTATTCACTTTTAAAACTAAGAACCACAGAACCTGATCTACCAAGACCCTATCGCTCATTTTGGTATCCTTGGACAACTATAATAGCGATTATATTTTCTATTGCATTACTTGCTGGTTTTATTTACAGCGATCCTAAAAGCTTTATTATTATCGTTGGAATTACGATTGTTTCTTATCCTTTGTTTTTGGTTTTGAAGAAACAAAAATAACATGATTTTGTCATTCCTCGGAATGACAAAAACAAAAAAAGCTGTCCAACGTGGACAGCTTTTCTATTTTAAATCAATCTGATTCTTATTTCAAACCAGCTAAACTCTGCTCAATTGTAGCAATTTTTGCCAGAGCGTCAGCTTGTTTTTGCTTTTCTAAATTAAGGACTTTCTCTGGAGCTCCGTTTACGAATTTCTCGTTTGAAAGTTTTGCTTCTACAGATTTCAAGAATCCTTTTGTGTAATTTAGTTCTTCTGTCAGTTTTGCAATTTCAGCCTCAACATCGATGTTTCCTGTAATCGGAATGAAATATTCATTTGATTTTACACGGAAAGACAGTGCACCATCTACTTTTTCTGAAACATATTCGAAAGCAGAAACGTTTCCTAATTTCGTTATGATTGAATCGAAATAAGTAGAAACATTTTCGCTGTTGATTCCTTTTAATTCGATTGCATCTTTAAACGGAATATTTTTGTCTTTCCTGATTGTTCTAATTCCAGAAATTACTTCAATTGAGTTTTCAAAATCAGCAATCAATTTAGCATCAAACGGTTTTACTTCTGGCCAAGTCGAAACAATTAAAGCTTCTTCAGGCGTTCTTTCAGCGATTAACTGCCAAATTTCCTCTGTCAAGAAAGGCATAAACGGATGCAATAACTTCAAGTTGTTTTCTAACATTTCGATCGCTTTCGCGAAAGTTACGCTGTCAATTGGCTGTTGGTATGCAGGTTTGATCATCTCTAAGAACCAAGAACAGAAATCATCCCAAACCAATTTATAGATCGCCATCAATGAATCTGAAATTCTGTATTTCTCGAAATTATCTTCAATATCTACTAAAGTCTGCTGCAATTTAGCTTCGTACCATTCGATAGCTACTTTTGATGATTCTGGCTGTGCGATAGTTTCTGAAACTTCCCATCCTTTAATCAATTTAAAAGCATTCCAGATTTTGTTTGAAAACGCTTTTCCTTGACTGCACAATTCCTCATCAAACATAATATCGTTTCCAGCAGAAGCACTTAAAAGCAATCCTACACGAACTCCGTCTGCACTAAATTTATCGATCAAGTCTAAAGGATCAGGAGAATTTCCTAATGATTTAGACATTTTACGACGTTGTTTATCACGAACCAAACCAGTCAAATATACATTTGTAAATGGTTTTTCGCCTGCATATTCGTAACCTGCAATAATCATTCTTGCAACCCAGAAAAATAAAATATCCGGACCTGTTACCAAGTCATTTGTTGGATAGTAATATTTAAAATCTGGACTTTCCGGATCCATAATTCCACCAAAAACTGACATTGGCCATAACCAAGATGAAAACCAAGTATCTAATGCATCAACATCTTGTTTTAAGTTGTCGGTTGTTAGTTGTTGGTTGTTGGTTTTAGCTTGTGCTAATTTTAATGCGTCTTCGATATTTTCTGCTACTACGAAATCTTCTTTTCCGTCTCCATAATAATACGCTGGAATTTGTTGTCCCCACCATAACTGACGAGAAATATTCCAATCGCGAATGTTGTTTAACCAATGCGCATAAGTGTTTTCGAAACGTTTTGGATGCAATTTAATGTCTCCTGTTTCTAAAACTGACTTAATTGCTGGTTTTACTAATTCTTCCATTTTCAAGAACCATTGGTCTGATAATCTTGGTTCGATTACGGCTTTCGTTCTTTCAGAAGTTCCAACTTTATTTAAGTGTGTTTCCGTTTTTGCTAAAGCGCCAATTTCTTCCAGTTCTTTTGCAATTTCAGTACGAACTACAAAACGGTCTTTTCCTTGATAATGTAATCCGAAACTGTTTAAAGTCGCATCTTCGTTAAAAATATCAACGATCTCAAGGTTGTGTTTTTCGCCAAGAGTTTTATCGTTCATATCGTGCGCAGGCGTTACTTTCAAACATCCTGTTCCAAATTCAACATCTACATATTCATCTTCAATAATTGGAATTACTCTGCCGCAAATTGGAACGATCGCTTTTTTACCTTTTAAATGTGTAAAACGCTCATCGTTCGGATTGATACAAATTGCCGTATCTCCAAAAATAGTTTCTGGACGAGTTGTAGCGATGGTCAAGAAATCTTCTGAACCTTCGATTTTATATTTTAAGAAAAATAATTTTCCTTGTTGTTCTTCATAAATTACCTCTTCGTCAGAAAGAGTTGTTTTAGCTTCCGGATCCCAGTTAACCATGCGGTATCCTCTGTAGATTAATCCTTTGTTGTATAAATCAACAAACGATTTAATTACAGATGCAGACATATCTGGGTCCATTGTAAATTTAGTGCGTTCCCAATCGCAGGAAGCTCCTAATTTCTTAAGCTGTTCTAAGATTGTTCCGCCGTATTTATCGGTCCATTCCCAAGCATGCTTAAGGAATTCTTCACGGGTCAAATCGTTTTTATTGATTCCTTCTGCTTTTAATTTTGCTACTACTTTTGCTTCTGTAGCAATCGATGCGTGATCTGTCCCCGGTACCCAGCAAGCGTTGAAACCTTTAAGACGCGCACGACGAATTAAAACATCCTGAATCGTATTATTCAACATATGTCCCATGTGAAGGACTCCAGTGACGTTTGGCGGCGGGATTACAATGGTGTACGGTGTTCTATGATCTGGTTCTGAATGAAAATAGTTGTTTTTCATCCAGTAATCATACCATTTACTCTCAATCGTCTTAGCGTCAAATTGTGCTGGAATTGTCATTTACTAGGGTTGTTTAATCGTTAATTTTGTTTAACCGTTATCGGTTTTGATCATCAAATTTCAAATTGATTTGTTTTCTTATTTCTGTTTAAAAAAATCATTTATAAATCAATCTCAACGATTAAACAAATAAACGATTAAACAGTTAAACAAAAAAACTGGTTCAATTTTTGTATTTATAACTGACAGCAAAAGTAAATAATTAAGTAGACTATAAAAAACGAATTAATAATTTGTGTGTTAATTAAAACAATGTATATTTACTTACAACTTAAAAACAATTTCAAAATGAAAAATGTTGCCTCTTTTATTGCTGTCGTATTGTTTAGCGCAATAGGTTATGCACAAAATGGCCCAAAGATTGAATTTGCAGCCCCGGACAATACGATTGATTATGGAAAAATTTCAAAGACTGATAATGGAGTACGCTCCTTTGAATTTACAAACACCGGCGATGCACCGCTTTTAATTGTTGGTGCTGAATCGACATTAAGTTCAATCGTTGTTACTAAACCTGCCGCAGCTATTATGCCGGGTAAAAAAGGAAAAATTGATGTAAAATACAACATGGCAAGCGGTCCAATTCGTAAAACAATTACAGTTGAAACCAATGCTGTCAATTATCCTGACGGGCGTGTAGCTCTAAAAATTAAAGGTGAAGTTTTATAAAAAAATAAAATCTAAAAATAGTAAAAGCCGTTTCTGAATTAGAAACGGCTTTTTTTATGATTATAAGTTAAACTTGGCAGGTTTAATATCTTATTTTTTGTCGGCACATTCTGCACTATCGAATTTATATTTTACACGATCAAAATCGATAGGTTTATCTTTTACTAAATAAGTAACTCCCATTGTAGTCTGCATGGTGCCGTTTCCTAAAATAAGCTGTTTATCTCGTTTTAAAAATGCCATTGGGTTTTTAAATGTTTTGTCTTTATTTACATTATCCTTAAAGGTGTAATCTATAAATAAGGTATCACCATGAAATTCTCCTGCAACTTCACCAGTTCTTACTGTAGAAGGAGCAACTTTCATAATCATATTACCGCTTAGTTTTCCGTTTTTTAAAGTATTCAGTTTTAAGGCAATTGTATCTTTTTCGTATACAGCCTGATAACACTCACTGCTTACAACTGTTTCTGCATCTGCTTTAGCTGCAGCTTCTTCTTTTTGTTTTTCGTCATTTTTACAGCTTTGAAATCCAATGCAGATTACTAGCAGACATGGTAAAACTAGATTTTTCATATTTTAACAATTTTTATTTCATGGTTATTCTATAAAATTAATAAAAAAGAACTCAAGAAAAAGATTTTTAAAAAATATTGATTACAAAATTAAACCCGACAGGTTTTTGAAACCTGTCGGGTTTATAATAGTATTTAAAAAGATCTATAAACTCTTAATTACAAATTCAGATCTTCGGTTTAATTCATGTTCTTCTTCAGAGCAGGCATCATCGGTTTTACATTTTATAATAGGAACTGATTCTCCATAACCTTTTGCAGAAACTCTCTTAGCTTCAATTCCTGACTGGATTATAAATTCTCTGGTTGAATTAGCTCTTTTTTGAGATAAATCGGCATTGAATTTTTCATTTCCTCGTGAATCTGTATGCGAGCCAATTTCAATTACCATTCCCGGATATTTTTTCATCAGCTCAACTACTCTGCCTAAAACTACTTTTGATTCTTTACGAATGTACCACAAATTATAGTCAAAATAAATAGGATCTGTTTTGATAATTAAACGGTCTTTATCTCTTATAACATCTTTTTCTTTCTCTAAAATTTCTTTTACTTTTTCATTCTTCCTTACCTCAGCAGCAGCGATTTCGGCTTCTTTGGCTTTTTTCTCTTTCTTTTTTAATTCTATAGCAGCAAGTTCTGTTTTCTTCTTATTTTCTTCTTCAATAATAATTTCCTGCTGTCTTTTCTTTTCGGCTTTTTCTTTTTCTTCTAATTTGATGACTTCTAAAGATTTTAATGCTAAAGAAGCATCATTGATCTTATCTCTTGTTTTATCTAAAGTTAAAGTTACAGACTCGTTTGTGTATTTCTCTTTAAAAGCCGAAACTTTATAAGATGTCTCACAAGCTGCTGTAAAACTAAATTTTCCATCGGCAGAAGTCGTAATAGTATTTAGGGTTTTATTTTCAGAATCCTGTAAAATTACGGTTGCATTTTCTAATGCCAGTTTAGTATCAATATCTGTAATAACCCCGGCAATAAACTGCTTACAGTCTTCTACAATTAAATCTTTGATTTCTTTAAATTGGTAAATATCGTCGTTCCCTTTTCCTCCTTCTCTATTGGATGCAAAATATCCTTCTTTGGTTTCTGAATTAATATTGAAAGCAAAATCATCTAAATTTGAATTTAAAGGCAAACCAATATTTACCGGCTTAGAATATTCGTTTCCGTTTATGTCAGAAACAAAAACGTCTAAAGATCCGTAACCTAAATGTCCGTCTGAAGAAAAGTATAGTTTATTATCTGCAGAAGCAAAAGGAAATTGTTCTCTCTTATCTGTATTTACTAACGGCCCAAGGTTTTTTGGAGTATCAAATGCGCCTTTATTAATATTTACCGAATAAATATCAAATGAACCGTAAGTTCCCGGCATATCTGAAGCAAAATACAACACTTTTTCATCGGCACTTAAAGCTGGATGTTCTACAGAATAATTTGGGCTGTTAAAAGGTAATGATGAAATATTAGTCCATTTTCCTTCTACCAATTCGGCTTTAAAAATCTGGAGGTTTGAAATCTTTTTATCATCTCTTTTTTTCGTTCCGTTTTTAGAATTGTTTCTGGTAAAGTACATGGTTTTGCCGTCTTTTGTAAAAACAGCATTTGATTCGTGCATTCCTGTTTTTAATTCTTTGGCAAAATAATGCACAATAGAATCTGCAGAATTGATGTTTTTGAGAGGGATTGTAACCAAATTTAAATACGTCGCATTATCCCATTTAAATTTTTTATCGAAAATTCCGGGTTTCAATTTAACGCCGGCAAAAACCAAATTACCATTATATTCAACTGCTCCAAACTCTGAATTTGGTGTATTTATTGGCAGGTTTTTGATCTCGAATCGTTTACCAATAGCGGTTACATTTTCTAAAGTTTTAATGTCTTTTTCGAAATTGATAACATCTTCTGTATTTGAAGATTTAGCATAATATTCTTTTAAAACTCCATTTGCATCATCAAAACTATTGGTTGCTTTTAAAGTTTGAGCATATCTAAAATAGTATTCTCTATCTAAATTGTTATTGTAGTTTTTTACTAAAAATCGGTAATAACGCTGAGCTTTTACCAAATCATTGGTGTAAAAATACGAATCGGCTAAGTTTTTAATTACTTCCTGCGAAGGTCTGTCATCAGCCAGTTTTTGATACAAAACGATTGCTTCGCTGTAGTAAGTTCTGTCAAAAAATTTCTTTGCTCTTATCAATTCCTGATCCTGAGCATTTATAAACTGTATTGAAAATACGAATATAATAACGAGTAGTTTTTTCATATTTTTCATTTTAAAAGAATCTTGGAGATTTATCAAACCCTTTTCCTAATAAATCAAGATCAAAGAGGAGCATAATTTCGTGAGTTCCTGAATTGAACTGACCAAAATTAGTAAGCGTATAATCGTAAGCATAACCTACTCTAAGCGAAGGAGTAACATTAATATTAAACAAAGCGCTTACTGAATCATCTATTCTATAAGCAGCTCCAAATTCAAATTTTTCATTATACAAAACATTTGCCGTAACGTCTAAAGTAATTGGCGCACCTTTTACAAATTTTGACATAAAAGCAGGTTTAATTTTCCACATATTATTAACCTGAAAAACATATCCTGCGGTTAAAAAGGTATGTATTTCTTCGGCTCCAAAAGCGTTAATTCCTGATTTTTCTTCAATGTATTTTGATTTCAATAAATTAGGAGCAGACAATCCTACGTAAAAATTGTCTCTAAAATAATAAGCTCCAACTCCAATGTTTGGCTTTGTTGCGTTTATATTTTCAGAAAAAGCAAAATCAGTTTGCGGATCTGTAAAACGAAATCCGTTAAAATTACTTTGTATAGACGAAAAACCTGCTTTTAATCCAAGAGAGAGTTTGTTTTTCCCTCCCAGATTTAAAACGTATGCAAAATCGGCATAAATGTTATTTTCTTTTTTAGCACCGTCACCTATATCATCTGAAATAAAAGATAAACCTGCCTCTATTTTATCTGTAATGGCAGTATGTCCAAAAAAAGTGAACGTTTTAGGAGCACCAACAGCGCCCACCCACTGAGTTCTGTACAAGGCTCCAAAATTCATCATAGCGGGAACTCCTGTTGCGTATGCCGGGTTTACAACGCTCATATTATACATATAATGTGTATACTCGGGATCTTGCTGCGCAGAAACTGATAAGTAAAAGAGGAAATTTATAAGGAGTAGTATTTTTTTCATTTGAAAATTATATTAAATAATATAAAGAAGAGATTTATCGATTTAAATAAAGACGGCCTTGTTTTGGCGGTTTGTTGTCTTTATTAAAATGCAATACATAAAAATAAACTCCATTTGGCGCAACACCGCCGGCAATACCGCTCTTTTCGTAATTCATTCCGTCCCAGGCGGGTTTATTTTTATCTCCTTTATACATTCCGTTTCCGTATCTATTAAAAATTTCAAGTGTATAATTTGGATATAGAAATTCAATATCTTTAATAACAAATGAATCATTTATACCGTCTCCATTTGGTGAAAACCCATCGGGAATAAAAAAGTCATTCGGCACATTGTCACAATCTGTTAATGCAACAGTAACTTCAATATATTCTGACGAAAAACAAGCCGAATTTGGAAAGTTAAATCCATAATATCTTCCCTGCTCAGTTAAACGAGTTGAAGCTGAAAGCAAATTGCCGTTATCAGGTGCATCATACCAGACTACTGTTGCTGGAATGTTGGTATTATTTGACAAATCTCCAATAGTTGGATTAGTTAGTCCGCAGAAATTCTGCCCGTCTGAATTTAGTACGGGAACGGGAGAATCGTTTATTGTAACCGGAACTTCTGCAGGCTCTGATGTACATCCAGCCACTGAAGTTTCTCTAACATAATAATTTCCAGATTGTAAAATTGTTGTGCCTGCAAGGGGCGTTGCCGCTGTTGCTGAATCGTACCATTTATACTGGTTTCCTTTTGGAGTTAAGTTTTCTACCGCTGCTTCATCTACTTTACAAAAAGACAATGGACTAACAGTTGGTTTTATCGGAATTGGATGTATTATAAAACTATCTAAAACGTTGTTTAGATTGACATCGCAATTGGTGATATTATTTTTTAAATTCAAAACTGATATAATTGTCGATCCTGTGTTTAAAAGCAAGCCGGCAGGTATTACAAAATCGGCTTTTCCGTTAGTGACAGACAAGGCAACAGATTCTAAAGTACTTAAATTACTATCCTGAAGCATATAGGATACTGTAACATCAGTTAACGTTCCCAATCCCGAAACTGTTACCGTAACCGGATCGTTTAAACAATAATCATTTACAACAACATTTACTGTTGCAGCGTTGGGCAGAGGATTAATAATTAAGTCTCCTCTAATTGTGGCAGTATTTGTACAGCCGGTTGCTGTGTTTGTAATATTCGTAATAGTAATAGTTGATACACCGCTTTTTATATTTAAACTTCCCGGAACTATAAAACTTGAACTGCCGCCCGCAACTGTAATGTTTGCCGTTTGGCCTAATGCCGAATTATCTCCGCTTATATTGTACCGAATATTATAATTTCCGTCTCCTAAACGTAAGGCATTGGTAAGATGTACTAATGCATTTTTATTTTGGCATGTTGGTTCCGGAGTTAAAACAGCTCCCTCTAAATAAGGCAGCGTATGAATTTCTAAATCTGTAGTTAAATTATTTATGATGTTGCGGCAGGCTCCTTTACTATCTACAGCAACAATACCAGTAACGGTTACATGAAAAACTCCAACCTGTCGAAAGTAAGCAGAATTTACAGGAAAACTAAGTTTTCCGTTTACAAAAAATGCTTTTATTGTTTCTGTTCCGCCATTTGGTCCAGACACGTTAAATGTAACGTTGTATTCATTATCTGGTATCACTTCTGCTCCCTGCGTAATTGCTGCTGAATAGGTTGCAGTGTTTATTTCATTTTCGCAAATATTTTTCTCAACTTCAATTTTGGCTCCGGTAAAATCTAATCTTTTTTCGAGTGTGATTATCATCGTTGTTGTTTTATCAGGGCAATTATCATTGTCTGATAAAACAGTATAATTATAAGCATACTCGCCCGGCCCGTATGTTGCAAATACTTGTTTAAGATTGACAACCGGATTTGAAGGAGAGGTTATGCCTCTGCCGCTCCATCTTCCATCAGGGTCCTGACCAGATAATAAGGTACTGACATCAAAAGCAGTATAACCATCTAAATCAGTGGTGCCGCACAAAAGCAAATCTCGACCTATTCCCGGTTGCGGCGCCCTGATAACAGTAAGTGTTATTGAAGTTGTTAATGGTGCTGTATCGCATCCGGGAACAGGCGGTACAGTATAAGAATATTGAAAATTACCATTCATGTTGGTTATAGTAAGCAATGGAGGAATAACATTACCTGAACTATCTCTCCATGTTCCATTAGTATGCGGACTAATTACTGTACTATTAAATGCAGAAAACAAATTATAGGTGTTTTCATCACTGCATTTTGTTGCATATGGAGCTGGAAATCCTTCGAATGCACCAATTGTAACCAAAACTTTTGCCGTATTCACAGTGCATCCCGCGCCAGGAGCTGTATATGTATATTGATAGGTTCCCCCAGCCCTAATAGCTTGGGAATTTAAGATTCCTGTTGCAGTACTCAAACCTCTGGAACCATCATCATCAGACCATGTTCCGCCGGGTACAGGACTTCCTCCTAAAAAAGAAAATAAAGAAACTGATCTATTTGAAATATCTTCGACGTTGCAAATCGTGACAGAACCATCACTACCAGCACATTGCGAATAAATTTTTGGAGATAAAACCGTTAAAAAAACAAAAAACAATAAAAACTGTAAGAAATTAATGTAGTTTTTGGCCATAAATTATTATTTTGGTTAAACATAATAAAATATGTGCTTACTTTCTAAAAAAACTTAATTTTCTTATTAATTTTTTAAATATATAGATATTAATATGTAAATATTTTTTCGTATCAAAAAATCATAAAAAAGAAACTACAATTCATCTTCAAGCTTAAATCTAAACTTTAAAATAAGACTGTTTCTTTCTACTTCTATCGTGATCCATATATCATGTTCAGATTTTAAAAGCTGGTTAATCTGCTGTAAAGAATATTTATAAGGTCTTTCATTGTTAATACTTACAATAATATCCCCTTTTTGTAAACCGCTTTTTTCAGCAGCAGAATTTTTTCTAATATTTACAATTTCATAAATTGGTTTTAAAGAAAATTTATATCTAAAATTTCCTCCGCTGCCATTATTATTTGCTGCCATTTCGGCCTCGCTCAATGATCCTGCAACCTTGACAGTTTCTAAGTGAACTGTTTCCTGAACCCATTGTAAACCGTTGTGCTGAATTGTTATACCGCTTTTATTATAAGTAAAAGGTTCAGAGAATTTATTGTTTTTTTTCAAATACAACTTCTGGTCTTTGTAGTCTAAAACAACTGTAAATCGTTTTAATACTTCGCCCCCGACTGAACCTATTCTATCCGGTACCATTTTTACATTTCGAATTGATGATGAATCCGGAAATGCGACTATTGGTTTTTTAAAATCAAATTCATCGATTGAAAACATTTTTATTCTGGCACGATGTCCTTCAATATCTCCGCTGAAACCTTTTCCTAAAAAATCTGGAAAGTTCTTTTGGGGAAGTTTTATTTTATTGTTTTCAAAAATCCAGAAAGCATCACTATTGCCTATATCAATCAGTAGTTTAGCTTTAATATCTACACTATCAACTACAGCATTTGTATAAATATAAGGTTTCGATTTTTCGATTGTAATAGGAATAGATTTAAACTTATTGTTGAGTCTTCTCCTAATAGATTCATTGTCGGTATGAACCGTAATTTTCTTTTTTTCGTAATTAACTTCAATCAAATTATTCTTGAAAAATTTATAGCCTATAATGCCGTTAACCGGAATACCAATATGAGATGAAAGATTAAAACTCTGATCTAAAATTACAAACAGCATATGATTGTCTGATCTTAACCCATGCGTTTCAAAAGTATTTTTTGTTGATTTCAAACCTTCAATTTCATTTTCAGATCCTAACCCTCTAAGTTTGATTTTTTCGACATTATTAAATTTGACTTCCTGCATTTCATCCATACTAAACAAAATGGTTTCTTCGACACCTGAATCTAATAGAAAATTCAGTTCGATTCCGTTTACTTTTATTGGAATAAAAATGAGGTTGTTTATCAATTTAAAAGGGATTACAGCCTTTTTTTTATTGTTCTCAATAGTAAAACTATCTTGAGCTTTTAAGCAAAAAGGCAGCAATAAGCCAAAAAACAGGGCTATATATTTTTTCATTGGCAATATTTTATTATAAAATTAGCAAATATATTTATTATTGTTACATTTTTATAAGTACTCGTATTGTTTACGTTAATTTCGAAAAAAAAATGCAAATTTGCACTTCAATAATTTATACTCATGCCAACAATTTCTCAAAAGGGCAGAAACATGCCTGAATCACCGATACGCAAGCTGGCTCCTTATGCTGATTTAGCAAAGAAAAAAGGACACAAGGTGTATCACTTAAACATTGGTCAACCGGATATCAAGACACCGGAAGTGGCCATCGAGGCGGTAAAAAATATTGATTTGAGTATTATAGAATACAGTCCGTCTGCCGGATATGAAAGCTATAGAAAAAAATTAGCTCATTTTTACCAGCGCCAAAATGTAAACGTTAACACAGAAGACATCATTGTTACAACTGGTGGTTCTGAAGCCTTACTTTTTGCACTGGCCACAATTACAGATCCAGGAGATGAAATCATTATCCCGGAACCTTTTTATGCTAATTATCATGCATTTGCATCTTCTACAAGTGCAACTGTAGTGCCTCTTGTTTCTACTATTGAAACAGCTTTTGCACTGCCAAG
Organism: Flavobacterium sp. 22659; assembly: GCF_052044235.1. NCBI lineage: Bacteria > Pseudomonadati > Bacteroidota > Flavobacteriia > Flavobacteriales > Flavobacteriaceae > Flavobacterium > Flavobacterium sp. 22659. The sequence continues at coordinate 122,053 of NZ_JBQEMU010000016.1, read as the reverse complement.
TATTGACGAAGTAGAAAAGTTAATTACGCCAAAAACAAAAGCCATTCTGATTTGCAACCCTGGAAATCCGACTGGATATTTATATTCTGAAACAGAAATTAAACAATTAGCAGAATTAATTAAAAAACATGATTTATATTTAATTGCTGACGAAGTTTACCGCGAATTTTTATATGATGGAGATGATGTGCATTTTTCTGTAATGAATCTGGAAGATGTACAGCAAAACGTAATCATGGTAGATTCTGTTTCTAAACGTTACAGTATGTGCGGTGCCAGAATTGGATGTTTGATTACTAAAAATAAAGATGTTCTGGCAACTGTTATGAAATTTGCTCAGGCGCGTTTAAGTCCGCCAACAATTGAGCAGATTGCCTGTGAAGCAGCTATTGATACGCCGCAAAGTTATTTTGACGAAGTAATTGGCGAATATAAAGAACGTCGTAATACCTTAATTTCTGAATTAAATAAAATTGAAGGTGTCATTGTAACGAAACCAAAAGGTGCTTTTTACTGTATTGCCCAGCTGCCAATTAAAGATTCTGATGATTTCGCTCAATGGCTTTTAGAAAGCTATAATTTAAACGGCGAAACTGTTATGATTGCACCCGCAAAAGGATTTTATTCTACTCCGGGAATGGGATTGAATCAGGTGCGAATTGCGTATGTTTTAAACAAAAAAGATCTAATTACTGCAGTAAACATCTTAAAAGAGGCTTTACTGGTGTACAACAATAGATAAAACAAACTAAACTTAAACTCTCAAAAGACAATAACGATTCCTGTTATTGTCTTTTGTATTTTGGAACAATTTTAAATTATATCTAAAAAGGATCGATTAAATAATAAAAACGATAGAAAAGGTTTCCCATTTATTAATTATCTTTACCGCCTTAAAAAGATATACCCATTATAATAGTAGTTTTTAATGATAAATAACGAAGATTTTTTAGACGAAATAGGTGACAGTCATTTCAGCAGTAATGCAAAAAACCCTTTAAGAGAGGATGCTTTTGATATCACTGATGAAGAAAAAATAGAAAAAATTAAAAAAGATGTTGAAAACATTCTGCAGACTCTTGGAATGGATTTAACAGATGACAGCATAAAAGGTACTCCAAACCGAGTAGCTAAAATGTTTGTAAAAGAAATTTTTGGAGGTTTAAATCCTGCAAAACAGCCAAAAGCCTCAACTTTTGACAATAATTACAAATATGGCGAAATGCTGGTAGAAAAAAACATTACGGTTTATTCTACCTGTGAACACCATTTACTGCCAATTATAGGACGTGCTCACGTTGCTTATATTTCAAGCGGAAGAGTTATTGGTTTATCAAAAATGAACCGTATCGTTGAGTATTATGCTAAAAGACCTCAGGTACAAGAGCGTTTAACAATGCAGATTGTTCAGGAACTTCAAAAAGCTTTAGGAACAGAAGATGTAGCCTGCGTTATCGATGCAAAACACCTTTGTGTTAACTCAAGAGGAATCAAAGATATCGAAAGCAGTACTGTAACTTCTGAATTCGGCGGAAAATTCAAAGATCCTCAAACAAAAAGAGAATTTCTTGATTACATTAAACTAGATACACAGTTTTAGTTTAATTGGTAAATCGTTGATTTGTTTAATCGACTCATCGCTTAGACTTTATTTTCGATTAAACGATTAAACAAATCAACAATTAAACAGAAAACAATGTACGTTTTTTCATTTGAGAAACTTGAAGTTTGGCAGAATGCAAGAATGTTTATTTTGGATATTTATAAATTAACTGCTAAATTTCCATCAAATGAATTGTTCGGAATAACTTCTCAAATAAAAAGAAGCTCATCATCAATTGCGACTAATATTGCAGAAGGAACTTCGAGAAATACAAATAAAGATAAAGCTCATTTTTTAACGATCTCATATTCATCAGCAATGGAAACTTTGAATCACTTAATTATTTCAAGAGATTTAAATTATGTATCCGAAGCTGAATATGTAGAATCTCGTGAAAAAATCGAAAAAATCTGTAACCAGATAAATAGTTTAAAAAAATATTATCTTACAAAAGAATAAAAACGATAAAACGTTTATACAGCGAAACGAACCAAACAATTAAACGGTTAAACAAATAAACGATTAAACATCAAAAAAAATATGCCACTATACAGCAGTCAGCCTCTAAAAATATACAATTCACTTTCGGGTGAAAAAGAAAATTTCAAACCAATCCATGAAGGAAATGTTGGAATGTATGTTTGTGGACCAACGGTTTACAGCAATGTGCATTTAGGAAACGTAAGGACTTTTATGTCTTTTGACGTCATTTTCAGGTATTTTTTACATCTTGATTATAAAGTTCGTTACGTTCGAAATATTACTGATGTTGGTCATATTGTAGATGATGTTGATGAAGGAGAAGATAAAATTGCCAAAAAAGCACGTTTAGAGCAGTTAGAGCCAATGGAAGTTGTACAGCGTTATACTGTTGACTTTCACGATATTTTAAAAGCTTTTAACTTTTTACCGCCAAGTATTGAGCCAACAGCAACCGGACATATTATTGAACAAATCGAAATTATCAAAAAAATTATCGATACCGGAATTGGTTACGAAGCTAACGGATCTGTTTATTTTGATGTTGTAAAATATAACGAAACGAATAATTACGGCGTTTTAAGCGGCAGAAACATCGAAGATATGCTGGCGAATACCCGTGATCTTGACGGACAGTCAGACAAAAGAAATCCGCAGGATTTTGCACTTTGGAAAAAAGCAGAACCAGAACATATCATGAGATGGCCTTCACCTTGGAGTGATGGTTTCCCTGGCTGGCACTTAGAATGTACTGCAATGAGTACTAAATATCTAGGAAATCATTTTGACATTCACGGAGGCGGAATGGATTTAAAATTCCCTCATCACGAATGTGAAATTGCTCAAAACGAAGCCTGCACAGGACAATCGCCGGTAAATTACTGGATGCACGCTAATATGCTTACCCTAAACGGGAAGAAAATGGCAAAATCTACCGGAAATAATATTTTACCGGGAGAAATTTTAAGCGGCGACAATACGATTTTAAGCAAAGCGTTTTCTGCATCAGTTACAAGATTCTTTATGCTTCAGGCACATTACAGAAGTATTTTAGATTTTTCTGATGATGCGATTACTGCTGCCGAAAAAGGATACAAAAGATTAATGGAAGCCCTTGAAGCTTTACCAGCAATAAAAGCAGGTTCTTCCAGCTCTGTTGATTTTGCAGCATGGAAACAAGCTTGCTATGACGCCATGAATGATGATTTTAACACTCCAATTTTAATTGCACAATTATTTGAAGCTGTTCGTTATATCAATTTACTAAAAGAAGGAAAAGAAACTATTTCTGCCGAAGATTTAAAATCATTTTCAACTGCCATAAATGCGTTTGTTTTTGACGTTTTAGGTTTAAGCGATGAGAAAGCAGCCGACAGTAACAACGATAAATTAGAAGGTGTTGTAAACATGCTTATTGGAATGAGAAATCAAGCCAGAGCAGATAAAAATTTCGCACTTTCTGACCAAATCCGCGATCAGTTAATTGCGCTTGGAATTCAGTTAAAAGACGGCAAAGAAGGAACGAGTTTCTCAATTTAAGAAAGAAAAAATCTAATAAATCATGAAAGTCATTACGCCATTTGTTTTATTAGTACGCTTTTATCAAACTGCGATTTCTCCTTTTACACCTGCTTCATGCCGATTTGAGCCAACGTGTTCAACGTACATGATTCAGGCGCTGCAGACTCACGGATTATTTTACGGAGGCTTTTTGGGAATGAAACGAATTTTAAGCTGTCATCCGTGGGGAAGGACAGGTTACGATCCCGTTCCAGAAAAGAAATGTTCACACAAACATTAACTTTTTATAAAGATTTGCTCCGCTTTTAATATCTATTTTTACAAAATATAATAAAAAAATTACCTTATATGACACATCCTTTAAACATCGTTTGGAATCCTTCAGAAGGAATTGATTTAGGATTTTTTATGATTCGCTATTACAGTTTAATGTTCGTAATTGCTTTTGGTTTAGGCTGGTACCTAATGAAAAAGATTTTCGAACGCGAAAATGAGCCAATTGACAAATTAGATTCATTATTTGTCTGGACTGTTTTAGCAACGTTAATTGGAGCTCGTTTAGGACATGTTATATTTTATGACTGGGAATATTTTAGAAATCATTTACTTGAAATCTTCTTGCCTTTCAAATTCGAACCAAAATTCGAATTCACAGGATTTCAGGGCTTAGCAAGTCACGGTGCAGCAATTGCAATTATACTGGCAATGTATTACTACAGCAAAATGATCTTAAAACGTCCGTTATTATGGATTTTAGACCGTGTAGTTATTCCGGTTGCCAGCGGTGCTATTTTTGTTCGTTTAGGAAACTTCATGAACTCAGAAATTATTGGTCATGAAACTACTTCTGCTTTTGGAATTCGTTTTTTACATGACCAGTTCAGCAAAGCAGAAGCTGTAAACGCAACACAAATTGCTAATCCAAAAGAGGCTTACAATGCCATTGCCACAAACCCAAAATTTGCTGATTTATTAGCGCAGGTTCCTGCCAAACACCCAACTCAATTGTACGAAGCATTCTGCTATATTTTTGTCTTTGCTATTTTGTTTTTCTTGTACTGGAAAACCAATGCAAGACTTAAATCAGGATACTTATTTGGATTGTTCCTGGTTCTTTTATTTGTAGTTCGATTTATTGTAGAATTTGTAAAAGAAAGCCAGGGCGGTATCGAAGAAGAATTAGGCTTATTTTCAACGGGACAATGGTTAAGTATTCCTTTTATTATAATTGGTCTTTTCTTTATCATTAGAGCACAAAGAAATCCTTTAGCTGCTTCATAGTTTACAAAAGAAACTTTTAAAAATAATAAAGTCCAGTATATTCATTTATACTGGACTTTTTCTTTTATAGTGAATACGATACCCCAAACTCTATATTTCTGGTATTATAACCTGAATTTGTACCGCTCAATCCTCCATTCGATACGTGCCTGATATTCGGGCGTATGTCAAATTGAATTTTATTGTGTTTTAAAGAGAATCCTACTGCTAAAACATCGGCAAAAGCGAAACCTTTCGACATTCTTTCGGTCTCGGTATCTGTTATCATTGGGCCGATACTGCCGAGAATATAAAAAGAACAAATTTCACCAATAGGTTTACGAACTAAAAAACCGCAGTTGACCACATATTCGCGAATATCTTTTAACTGTGTATATTGGGCTCTTTTTTGTTCATAATCCGGCGTTTCCGGCTTCACAAAATAGAAATTTAATAATTGATGTTCAGCAAAATTAATTTCCGGCTGAACAAGGATTTGATATTGAAAATGCTTTGTCTGTTTTAGTTTGTAATAAAGCTGTATTTTATAAAAATGATTTGTAAACGTGTAGTTCCGGTTATTAAACTCACTTCCGAATCCATAATTAAAACCTAGAGAAAAACGGGATTTATCTTCTTGTGCAGACATCTTTACAGCAAAAAGGAATAGTATGCACAAAAGTAATTTTCTAATCATAAATCGTTTTTAAATTCATTTAAATATAATACAAAAAAAAGATCCAGCTTTCACTGGATCTTTTTAATATAATTTAAGCTTTTAATTATGCTTTATTATGTTTGTCTTCGATTGTGTGTTTTTCATCACTTGAAATCGTATCTACCAATACTGGAGTAGCGATAAATAATGAAGAATAAGTACCTACAATAATTCCAATTAACATTGCAAAGATAAATCCTCTGATTGACTCACCACCAAAGATAAACATCGTTAATAATACAATGATCATCATTAATGAAGTATTCAATGTTCTAGATAATGTAGTGTTAATAGAAGCATTTACGATATCTTCAAAACTTCCTTTACGGTTTCCGATGATAAACTCTCTTACCCTGTCAAATACAATTACAGTATCGTTCATCGAGTAACCAATTACCGTTAAGATCGCAGCGATGAAATGCTGGTCCATTTCCATGTGGAATGGCATGAACTTGTAGCATAAAGAGTAGATTCCTAATACGAAGATTACGTCGTGTGCAACAGCTGCAATCGCACCTAATGAATACTGCCATTTACGGAAAGATACCATTAAGTATAAGAAAATAACTGCCATTGCTCCAAGTACTGCCCAGTAAGAGTTTGTTTTAATATCTTCTGAGATAGAAGCTCCAACTTTAGAAGCTTGTAAAACTCCAACTTTTTTACCGTCAAAAGAGTTGATGAATTTATCATAAGAAGTATTTGGGTAATACTTTTGTAATGCTTTGTATAATTTTTGGTTCACTTCTTCGTCTATAGCTACACCGTCTTCTTTAATTTTATATTTAGTTGTGATTTTCAACTGATCGTCATCACCTAAAATTTTAGCTTCAACCGGAGTACCAAAAGCAGCAGATAATTCATCTGAAACTACAGTTGCATCGATTGGTTTTTCAAATTTAACCTGGAAAGTTCTACCTCCAACAAAATCTACACCTTCATCTAATCCGTTAATAAAGAAGATAGAAGTTAAACTTACTACTGTTACTATAGAAGAGAAAATGTAAGTGAATTTTTTAACTTTAATAAAGTCAAAGTGGAAGTTTGTAAACCAGTTTTTAGTAATACTTGTAGAGAAAGTTAAATCAGCTTTTCCTGCAATATTTCTGTCAATGAAAATTCTAGCAATAAAGATAGAAGTAAACAATGAAGTTACGATACCAATTAATAATGTTAACGCGAAACCTTTGATTGGTCCTGTTCCAAAAATAAATAAGATCGCTCCAGTTAAAACGTGAGTTACGTTAGCATCAATAATAGAACGCATTGCTCCGTGCCATCCGTAAGATGCTGCTACAGCTTCTGATAATGATTTACCTTCACGTAATTCCTCTTTTGCTCTTTCATATATAATGATGTTCGCATCTACCGCAGTACCTAATGTTAATACGATACCTGCAATACCCGGCAATGTAAGTACGAAACCAAAACTTGCCATAATTCCGAATAAGAATAGTAAGTTTAATAATAAAGCAAGGTTTGCATACCATCCAGCTTTACCATAATAGAATACCATCCAAACACAAACTAATAAGAAACCTAATACAGATGAAATTGTTCCTGCATCAATTGCAGCCTGACCTAAAGATGGTCCTACAACTGTAGATTGAATAATGTCTGCAGATGCTGGTAATTTACCTGCATTTAATACGTTAGCTAAATCTTTTGTTTCAGCAACATCAAAAGAACCTGTAATTTCAGATCTTCCTCCAGCGATTGGACCGCTTGTAACACCTGGCGCAGAATAAACGATGTTATCTAAAACAATAGCGATATAACCTTTTTGAGAGAAAGCTCTTCCTGTTAATTCTTCCCAAACTTTCGCTCCCTGGCTGTTCATTTGCATAGAAACAGCTGGTTTACCCATTTGGTCAAAAGTATCTTTTGCATCAGTTACAACACCACCGCTCATAGCTGGTACGTTATCTCTGTTTCCTTTTAAAGCGTATAATTCTACAGCTTCAACTTCTTTTGCTTTAGCATCTTTTATAGTAGTTGGTTTGCTCCAAACAAATTTTGCATTGTGTTGGTCAGCACCCAATAAAATTCTAATATCTGGTCTTTTGAAATAACCGTTGATTGCTGCAGTATCTTTAGTAGCGAAGTATCCTAAAACCGGACCACCACCCTGAACAATCATTTTGTCAAATAAAGGATTATTTCCTTTTTTAGCGTCAAGAGAATCTTTAGAGCTATCTGTTAATAAAGCATTCAATGAATCTTTAGCCACAGCTTTAGTTTCTGTTTTCTTAACTTCTGTCTTTTTTAAAGCTTCGTTAGCAGCAACTAAAAAGTTACCAACTTCTTCAATTTTAAAAGTTTCCCAGAACTCTAATTGAGCTTTTCCTCCTAATAATTTTTTAATTCTGTCTACATCCTTAGCACCTGGAAGCTCTACTAAGATTCTTCCTGTTTCTCCTAATTTTTGGATGTTTGGCTGTGTTACACCAAATTTGTCGATACGCTCTCTTAATACTTTGTAAGCACTTTCGATAGACTCATCAACTTTTCTTTTGATAACTTTTTGAGCTTGTGCATCAGTCATTTGAAAATCGATACCACCGTCTCCTTGTAAACTTCTGTTTGCAAAAATATCTGGCGAAGCCAATTTTACAGTTCCTTTTGAGTTAGCCTCAAAAGCTTCGAAGAATTTATTTAAATAGGTCTTATTTCCTTCTAAGTTCGCAGTTGCATCAGCTAATGATTTATTAAATACCGGATTTTTAGAATTATTCGCTAAACCTTTTAATACATCTTTAACAGAGATTTGAAGAATAACGTTGATTCCTCCTTCTAAGTCAAGACCTTTATTTAGCTGTTTGTTTTTTACTTCATTATAAGTGAAGTCTGTAAAACCAAGACTGAATACTTTTTCTTTACCGATAGAATCTAAATATTTCAGCTCTTTATCAGGATTATCTCCTGCAAAAGCTTTAGCTTCACCTTTGACATTATTTGCCACAAAAGTGAATGATAGTTGGTAAATACTTACCAATGCAAATAGAATTGCGAAAAATTTAATAAGTCCTTTATTCTGCATTATTACTAAAAATTAATTATGTTTTATTGTTTGTTTTTGGTTTTAAATTCCCTAAAAATAAGCCCTGACATGAGTTTTTAAAACTAAAAAATCGAGATCACGAATTACTGCATTTTTTTTAAATCGAGCAAATATATAATTAACGGAAAGATTAACCAATTTATTTATTAATTAATCTCAAAAAAAAGACTGCAAAAGTGCAGCCTTTTCCTTTTTTTCCTGTTTTTATTACACTAAAATCGATTTTAGAGCATCATTCATACCACGAACCGCATCTGCGCTTTTAGCAAATAAAGCCTTTTCCTGGTCATTTAAATTGATATCTACAATTTCTTCTACACCGTTTTTACCAATTATACACGGTACACCTATACATATATCATTTTGTCCGTACTCGCCTTCTACGAAAACTGAGCAGGCAATCATTTTCTTTTGATCGTTTAGGATACTGTCTACTAAATAAGCAACAGAAGCTCCCGGAGCATACCACGCTGAAGTTCCTAAAAGACCTGTAAGCGTAGCACCGCCAACCATAGTATCTGCTGCTACTTTTTGCAGTACATCTTCTGAAAGGAACTGCGAAACCGGAATTCCATTATAAGAAGCCAAACGTGTTAACGGAATCATGGTTGTATCGCCATGACCTCCAATTACCATCGCAGAAATATCATTTGCAGGTTTATCTAAAGCCAAAGATAAATAAGTTCTAAAACGAGAGCTGTCTAATGCCCCGCCCATACCTATAATTCTGTTTTTTGGCAGTCCTGTAGCTTTTAAAGCTAAATATGTCATAGTATCCATTGGGTTAGAAACTACAACAATTATAGTGTTTGGAGAATATTTCAGTACATTTTCAGCAACTGTTTTCACAATCCCTGCATTAATACCAATTAATTCTTCTCTAGTCATTCCTGGTTTTCTTGGAATTCCTGATGTAATAACCACTACATCACTTCCAGCGGTTTTAGAATAGTCGTTGGTAACGCCAGACACTTTTGTATTAAAACCAGTATTTGTCGCACATTGTGTAATATCCAACGCTTTTCCTTCGGCAAAACCTTCTTTAATATCCAACAATACAACCTCGCTTGCAATTCCTCTATAAGAAATAACATCTGCGCAAGTAGCTCCAACATTTCCTGCTCCTACAATGGTAACTTTCATATTTTTTACTTTATCGGTTATTAATAATTTGTTTGTTTTATAAATTAACAATTCGTTTAATCGTTTAAGTAAATTTAAACAATTAAACGAATTGAAAGTTATTTTTTATTAGGCATCGATATTTGCGTAAACTGCATTTTTCTCGATAAATTCTCTACGAGGCGGTACCTCATCTCCCATTAACATAGAGAAAACTCTATCTGCTTCTGCAAGACTATCGATTGTTACCTGACGCAAAGTTCTAAATTGAGGATCCATGGTTGTTTCCCACAATTGTTCTGCGTTCATCTCTCCAAGACCTTTATAACGCTGAATGTTTGCGCTTCCTCCCATTCTTTCATTGGCCTGATCGCGTTGAACGTCATTCCATGCGTATTCTTTTTTGTTTCCTTTTTTAACCAAGTATAAAGGCGGTGCTGCGATATAAACGTGACCTTCTTCTATAAGCTCTTTCATGAAACGGAAGAAGAACGTTAATATTAAGGTAGAAATGTGGCTTCCATCGACATCGGCATCACACATAATGATTACTTTGTGGTAACGAAGTTTTTCAATATTCAAAGCTTTACTGTCTTCTGCTGTACCAACGGTAACTCCTAAAGCAGTAAAGATATTACGAATCTCTTCGTTTTCGAACACTTTATGGTGCATCGCTTTTTCAACGTTCAAAATCTTACCACGTAATGGTAAAATCGCCTGAAAGTTACGGTCACGTCCTTGTTTTGCTGTTCCACCAGCCGAATCTCCCTCGACTAAGTAAACCTCACATCTTGCCGGATCCTGCTCAGAACAATCTGATAATTTCCCTGGTAATCCGCCGCCGCCCATAACAGTTTTACGCTGTACCATTTCACGTGCTTTTTTCGCCGCGTGACGAGCCTGAGCTGCTAAGATTACTTTTTGAATAATTATTTTAGCATCATTTGGATTTTCTTCCAAATAATTTTCAAGCATTTCTCCAACTGCCTGAGAAACCGGAGATACAACCTCTCTGTTTCCAAGTTTCGTTTTTGTTTGTCCTTCGAACTGAGGCTCAGAAACTTTTACCGAAATAATAGCTGTTAAACCTTCACGGAAGTCATCTCCCGAAATTTCAAATTTCAATTTATCTAACAATCCAGAAGCATCAGCGTATTTTTTAAGTGTTCTTGTTAAACCACTTCTAAAACCTTGCAGGTGTGTACCTCCTTCGTGTGTATTAATGTTATTTACGTAAGAGAAAATATTCTCAGAATAACTTGTATTATAAATTAAGGCAACCTCAACCGGGATTTCACCTTTTTCGTGATCCATGCTGATTACGTGAGAAATAATTGGCTCACGGTTTCCATCTAAATAGCGGATATATTCTTTAAGACCTTCATCTGAATGAAAAACTTCGCTTTTAAATTCGCCTTTGTCATCTACTTCTCTTTTATCTGTAAACGTGATCGTAATTCCTTTATTTAAGAAAGAAAGCTCACGCATACGAGCTGATAAAGTATCATAAGAGAACTCTGTAGTCTGCTGGAAAATAGTATCATCTGGAAAAAAGGTCTGACGTGTACCTCTTTTATCTGTTTCTCCAATTTGTTTTACCGGATATAATGATTTTCCTCTTTCGTATTCCTGCTCATAGATTTTTCCTTCTCTAAATACAGTCGATTTCATGTGAACCGAAAGTGCATTTACTACAGAAACCCCAACTCCGTGAAGTCCTCCGGAAACTTTATACGAATCTTTATCGAATTTACCTCCGGCACCAATTTTAGTCATTACAACCTCAAGTGCTGAAACTCCTTCTTTTTTATGTAAATCAACTGGAATACCACGACCGTTATCTTCAACTGTAACCGAACCGTCTTCGTTTATTGTAACACCAATAGTATCACAATGTCCTCCCATCGCCTCATCAATAGAGTTATCAACAACCTCGTAAACCAAATGGTGAAGCCCTCGAACTCCTACATCTCCAATATACATCGATGGACGCATTCTTACGTGCTCCATTCCTTCTAATGCCTGAATACTATCTGCTGAATAATTGTTCTTCTTGATTTCTTCGCTCATATAATTTATTCTAAAAAATGTATTTACTGTCTAACACGCAAATATATAAAAACGCGGGGTATATACCCATAAAATTCCGACTTAAAGCGCTTAAGTTATTAACACAATTGTCTGAAAAACCAAAAAATAATTCCAAAAGTGAATTTTAAATTCAAAATTCATAAATTCCAAATTCTAAAAATAGGAATAACACAAAAATCAATTTTGAAATCCCAAATTCAAATCCTAATAACAGCATAAAAAACCGAAATGACATTGTGAAATGCATTTCGGTATTAATCTCACAATTCCTAAACTGGAATTTGGATTTTTTTATATTGAAATTTTCCTTCTTTAGTTTTTCTTATTAAAATCTCCAGCATAAACTGAAGTCATTTTATCTAATGAAAGATATTTCTTCAACACACTATTTACTTCTTCAACTTTTAAAGCTTTGATTTTTGTTTCCAAAGTATCATAATCTTCTAAAGGCACTCCGTATTGTAAATAATTATTTGACAGTTCCATTAATGTACCGTCAACTCCTAATCTTGTTTTTCTTTCGTTTTGCCAGCTGGTTAGATTAGACTTTAGTTCTTCTGCTGTAAATCCATCTTTTATTGCTTTTGCAATTTCTTCTTTTGCTGCAGTTTCAACAGCGCCTTTTTTCGTTGGATTTAAAAAAGCATAATAACTCCATGAAGCCACATTGTTTGTAATTGGAATATCTGCAAAAGAGCCTGCTCCATAACTGATTCCTTCTTTTTCTCTTAATCTCATCGGAATTCTGGCACTTAAAAAACCTCCGCTTCCTAACATCTCATTTGCCATAACAAATGCAGGATAATCAGCACTGTTTCTATCCATTTTAAAACTGATTCTTCCTAAAGCAACCGCATTTTCTTTGTCTGGAGTAATAATGTCTTTGTCTAATTTTTGTGTTTCAAAATAAGTTGGCAAAGCAAGTTCATATTTCGCCTTAGAATTCCATTTTCCAAATGTGCTTTCTAAAATTTCTCCTGTAGTTTTGGCATCTAAATCCCCTACTACACTTCCTACACCATTATTTCCGCCTAAAACATTTTTATAAAAATCAACAATTTCTGATTGTTTTATTTTTTTGAAAGCATCTATCTGTTCCTGAATCGTTGGTGTATAAAACATATTTCCTTTTGGATATTTTGTTGTTGACCTTGTAATTTCAGTAAATGCCACAGCCTGCGGATCGTTTAAACTAGACTCTAAATAAGTATTATACTCACTGATTGTTTTGGTAAGTTCATTTTCAGGAAAAGTTGAATTAGTCAGCAGGTCTGCTAAAATTCCCATTACTTCCTTAAAATTTTCTTTATAAGTATTGATATTGACAGTTAAAGTTTGTCTCGAAAAATTAAAATTAATTGAAGATTTCAATTGATCTAATCGATCCTGGATCTGCTCTTTAGATTGTGTTTTTGTTCCTGTTTTTAATAACTGGGCAAGAATACCGGCAATATCGCTTTTATCTGTTAAATCTTTTTCGTTGCTCACCGGGAATCTAAAACTTGCCTGAACTTTTCCGCCTTTGATTTCTTTTTTAATTAATCCGTATTTAATACCGTTGTTTAATTTGCCTTCAGCAAAATTTTGTTTTAAATTTTTAATAGAGGCTTCAAACGGCGCAGCTTCTTTTTCAAGTGCTTTTCCTTTGTAATCTTTAATTAATGCTGATAACTGTTCATCAGTATATTCGTTTGGTTTTACTCTTACTTCATCTTTTGACGGAATAAAAATACCAACTGTTCTGTTATTAGCTTTAAAATATTTCTCGGCTACTCTTTGAACATCTTCTTTTGTAAGGTTTTCAATTGCATCTCTATATAAAAAACCGAGTCTGTAATCGCCGGCTCCAACAATTTCTGTCATGTTTACAGCATACGAAATTGTATTGTTTTTTACCGCCTCAATCTGCTTAATAATTTTAGCTTTTGCTCTGCTTATATCCTGATCTGTATATTTTGTTGATGCAATTTTATCCAGCTCAGTTCTAATAAGTTCTTTCGTTTCTTTTACATCTTTATCATTCGGCAATGCGGCTCCAAAATAAATAAATCCGGCATCTCTTACTGTAGGCTGCCAAAAATAAATACTGGATATTTTTTGTGTTTCGACTAAAGATTTATACAAATAACCTGATGGATCTGCTGTTAAAATTTCGCCTAACGCATCTATTGCTGCGTAATCTTTATCTGCATACGATGCCGTGTGGTACAAAGCTCCAACATTTTTGCTGTCTCCGGCTCTTTTAAGTTCAACATATTTTTCTCCATCCTGAGCCGGTTCAATTGTATAAGTTTTATCTAAAACTCTTTTTGGTCTAGGGATTGCTCCAAAATACTGGCCTGCATACTGCAGTGCTTTCTTTTCATCAAATTTTCCTGCAATTATAAGAGTTGCGTTATCCGGCTGATAGTATTTTTCATAAAAAACTCGCAGCGTATTTGCTTTTACTCTTTCAATATCTTCTTTACTTCCTATGGTGCTGTTTCCGTAATTATGCCACAAATAAGCTGTAGAAAGAATTCTTTCCTGCAAAACTCCATCAGGATTATTTTCTCCTATTTCAAACTCATTTCTAACTACTGAGAATTCTTTGTCAAGATCAGACTGTAAAATGGTAGCATGAATCATTCTGTCGGCTTCCATTTCGATGCTCCATTTTAAGTTTTCATCACTTGATGGAAAAACTTCGTAATAGTTTGTTCTGTCTAACCAGGTGGTTCCGTTTGCATTTCCTCCTTTGTCTGACAACATCTTTTTAATATCGCCTAAATTCTTAGTACTCTTAAAAAGCATGTGTTCCAGCAAATGCGCCATTCCTTTTTCACCATAGCCTTCATTTCTGGAACCTACATTATAAACGATATTAACGACCATATTGCTCTGAGAAGCATCTGGAATTAAAAGAATTTTTAATCCGTTGTTTAAAGAATATTCTTTAACACCTTCAATATTGGTAATGTATTTAGGCACTTCGACCTTTTTTTGGGCACAAACAGGACTCAATGAAATTAATGCACAGCATAAAATTCCACCTAGTAATACGTTTTTCATAGGTTGTGATGGATTGGTTATTAATTTGTTAATGATAACCAAATATAATATTTTTCCTAAAGTAAAAACCTACATTAACTAAGATTTAGGAATTACAAAAAAATCTTAATTACACGCATAAAAAAACCGAAACGAGATCCTATATCTGTTTCGGTTTTATGTTTTGAAATTCCACTTGGAATTTATTTTTTAAAATACTTTTTAAACAGCTACTGATTTTACATTCTCAAAATTTCCTTTTAAGTGTGCTGCGTTAGCTCTTCCGCTTGGATCTTGATTTTCCTGCCATTTTGGTATCCATTTACGAACGGTTTGCGCCGCACTGACCTGTGGATAATATTTATGAAAAATCGATCTGTAATAATACGCCTCTTTTGTTGTTGGTGTATTGTATGGAAATTCTGCACTTGCACCAGCCAATTGTTCATCTGTAACCTGCGAATCACAATACTCTATCAACTCATCAACCCAGTTGTATCCTACTCCATCAGAAAACTGCTCTTTTTGTCTCCACAAAACTTCTGCAGGCAAATAAGGATCTTCGGGAGTATCAAATGCTTTTCTTAAAATATATTTTTCAACTCCATCGTAAGTTTTTGGCTGTTTTTCTTCGGTTTTAATTCGAATGGTAACATCTAAAAAATCTTTATCAAGAAACGGAACTCTGGCTTCGATTCCGTTAGCCATTGTTGTTTTATCCGCACGAAGTAAATCTGCTGTAAATAGTTTTTGAACTCTTTCGATAGTTTCGTCCTGAAATTCTTCTGTCGAAGGCGCATTTCTAAAATACAAATGCCCTCCAAAAATTTCATCGGCGCCTTCTCCTGACAAAATTACTTTTACGCCTTTTTCGCTGATTGCTTTAGACAATAAATACATTGGAACTCCTGAACGAACAGAAATAATATCATAGGTTTCTATAGATGCAATAACCTGCTCTAAAGCTTCTACTCCTTCTTTTACAGTAAAATGTATTTCATGATGATCTGTACCTAAAAATTCTGCTGCTTTTCTAGCCGAAATATTATCTGGCGCATCAGCATCTAAACCGATAGAAAAAGACGGCAGTTTTTTGCCGTTTTCTTTTAGCAGTCTTGAAGCTACAGAAGAAATTAAAGAAGTATCTAAACCACCGGATAATACAACTCCAACAGGAACTTCGCCTATTAAACGTTTGCGTGTGGCTTCGATTAAACTCTTGCGGATTAATCCAAAATCAAGCGGCTGATCAGCCTTTAAATGATCTTCGTATTCCGGATGATAATATTTTACAAAACCGCTTTTTACTGTATAATAATGCCCTGGAGGAAAAGTTGAAAATGATTTACACTGATCGGCAATTGATTTCATTTCTGAAGAAAAATAAATTCTTCCTCTTTCATCTAATCCATAATATAGAGGTTTTACTCCAATTGGATCTCTTCCTGCAATATAATTATCACCGTCGATAATTACGAAAGCAAAATCACCGTCAAGTTTGTTGCAAAAATCATATCCAAACTCTTCATATAAATGCACGATAACTTCTGAATCTGAATTGGTTCTAAAAGTATGATCTTTTAAAATTGTGTTTTTTAATTCCTGATAATTATAAATTTCACCATCGTGAACCATCCACGCTTTGTTCGTTCCCTGAATAGGCTGTTTTCCCGAATGCAGATCGATAATAGACAGACTTTCATGACAAAGTATACTTCCATTTTCCATAATATGCAAATCGCTTTCATCCGGGCCACGGTGTGACATTCTGTTAGAAAGTTCTTTAACAAGCTGCGGGTCTTTTCCTTTACCAATAACGGCCAATAATCCAGACATACTAATCTATTTTATATTTTTATTCTTCTGTGTCAACTTAAAATAAGCTGAACATTAAAAAATCATTAAAATTTTCTATTGCAGGCAAATCTAAATATTATTTTTTTCTTTCCTGCCCTTTTCAATACTAAAATCAAGCGGCTTTAACTTTATTCCGGCGAATGCCAAATATAAAAAAAGTAAGTCAATTAATTATTGATTCCATTTTATAAAGAACTGAAAATATAGAATTTAACAATTTAAGACAAGAAAAACGCCCTCGGTAGAGAACGTTTTTCCAGCAATATATATACTAATTCTAATAATTAACTCATTTATGCTTTTACATAAGCATCATCATGCACATTTGCTACTGCTCTTCCTGAAGGATCGTTTAAGTTTTTAAACGCTTCATCCCACTCTAAAGCAATTTTTGTACTGCAGGCAACACTTGCTTCCTGCGGAACGCATAATGCTGCAGCATCGCTTGGGAAATGTTCTGAGAAGATAGAACGATAGTAATATTCTTCTTTTGAAGTTGGAGTCTGTAATGGGAATTTGAATCTTGCGTTTGCTAATTGCTCGTCTGAAACTTCTCTTGCCACAACTTCTTTTAAAGTATCGATCCAGCTGTATCCTACTCCATCAGAAAACTGCTCTTTTTGTCTCCATGCCACACTTTCAGGAAGCATATCTTCAAAAGCTTTACGAACAACCCATTTTTCCATTGGATGTTCTTTGTTAATCATTTTATCTTGCGGGTTGATGCGCATTGCAACATCCATAAATTCTTTATCTAAGAATGGTACACGGCCTTCGATTCCCCACGCTGCCAAACTTTTGTTGGCACGTAAACAATCGTACATATGAAGTTTTCCTAATTTACGAACGTTTTCTTCGTGGAATTCTTTAGCGTTTGGTGCTTTGTGGAAATATAAATATCCTCCAAATAACTCATCTGCTCCTTCTCCGGAAAGAACCATTTTGATTCCCATAGATTTGATAACTCTAGCCATTAACCACATTGGAGTTGAAGCTCTTACTGTAGTTACATCATACGTTTCAAGGTTGTAAATTACATCACGAACGGCATCTAAACCTTCTTGGATTGTGAATTTAATTTCGTGGTGAATAGTTCCAATATGATCTGCTACTTTTCTAGCTGCAGCTAAATCCGGAGAACCTTCTAATCCAACTGAGAAAGAATGCAATTGCGGATACCAGGCATCTGTAGTATCATCTGACTCAATTCTTTTTTGTGCAAATTTTTTGGCTACAGCCGAAGTGATAGAAGAATCTAAACCTCCAGAAAGTAAAACTCCGTAAGGAACGTCACTCATTAATTGTCTGTGAACTGCTGCTTCTAATGCTTTTCTAATTTCTGGAATGCTTGTTTCGTTATCTTTTACTGCATCATATTCTGTCCAGTCTCTTTTGTACCATTGTACAAACTCTCCGTCTTTGCTTGATAAATAATGTCCTGGAGGGAATAATTCAATTTTTGTGCAATATCCTTCTAAAGCTTTTAACTCAGAAGCTACATAGAAAGTTCCGTGCTGATCCCATCCAATATATAATGGAATAATTCCCATGTGGTCACGAGCTACGAAATACTCATCTTTATCTACATCATAAATTGCAAAACCAAAGATTCCGTTTAATTCATCAACAAAGTTTACTCCTTTTTCTCTGTATAATGCTAAAATAACTTCGCAGTCACTTTCAGTCTGAAAGTTATATTTTCCTTCAAATTGTTTACGCAAATCTCTGTGATTGTAAATTTCACCGTTTGCAGCCAAAACCAATTTTTTATCTTCTGTAAATAAAGGTTGTTTTCCTGAAGCTGGATCTACAATTGCCAGACGCTCGTGAGAAAGAATTGCTTTATCATTACTGTAAATTCCGCTCCAGTCTGGTCCGCGGTGACGAATGATTTTAGACATTTCTAATACTTGAGGTCTTAGACTCTCGGCTTTTTGCTTTAGATCAAAGGCACATACAATTCCACACATAATTTTATATTTTTAAAACTTTAAATTTCATTTTGATAGGGCAAAGATGCGGTATCGATTACAATTGAAAAACACAAACACCAATTTCAATTACAATTTATAACCATAAATTTATTTTTACATACAAAATGTAAAATTTAAGCATTAAAAAAAGCATCAAACTTAAAAATTTCAATTTTGAGAATAAAACTGGTTTAAAATTGAAACTTTAAGTCATTTTTTTGAATTAATTTTTGAGTTTTTCCATTACAAATAAAAGATTCGTAAAGAAGATATAGAAAATTGTTCTGGAATTGTAGTTTACACAAACATACTGGAGTTACTTGCGAAGATTTCTCCTTTGTCGAAATGACAAACTTTGAGATAATTAACTTTGACAAAGTTCTCTATAATCCAATTTTAAATTATTCAACGCTTTGAATAGTATAATGCGTTTTATTGATTTCAAACTCAAAACCAACTTTATTGCCCATTAAATGATTTCCTAAAGGTGACTGAGGAGATAGCGCAATAACATTAATGCCGTCAATTGTAATTTTTGGAAGTGCCACGCTCACATACAAATAAATTCCGTTTGCTTTTACCAAACTTCCTAAAACTATATTTTCTGTTATTTTGGCTGGATCAATTTTGTCTAAAACAGCTATTTGTGCAATGGATTCTTTTAATTTATGGGTCAGTTTTTCCTGTTCGATATGCATCATCGACAAAGCTGTTTCGTGTTTGTCTCCGGCAGAACCTTTGGCGTCGTTTTTAGAATCTTCTGTTAAATTAGAAATCATGTCTCTAAAAACATCAATCCTGTCCTGAACCATTTGTATGTAGTGTGAATATATTTTTTCTTTAAAAGTCATTTTTTAAGGTACAAAGATGTAAAATACAAAGGTGCAAAGTTTTTTTGTTTGTCTAAAAATTTATTCGAAGAAAACATCTGGGTAAACAATGTTACCGTATACTTCTTTTAAACCGTCTTTTACAAGCGGTACAACCATACAATTTTCTGCAGGAACATCAAACGGCATTTTTATATTATATTTTTCACAGCGCTGGTATCCAAATCTTGGATAATAATCTTCATGCCCAAGCAAAATAACGGATTTATATCCTAATCTTTCAGCTTGTTCGTGTCCATATAAAATAAGTTTTGAACCAATTTCTTTTCCTTGAAATTCCGGTAAAACAGAAACGGGTGCCAATGCTAAAGATTCAAAAACACTGAGTTCATTTACAATCTGCAGTTTTGTAAATAAAATATGCCCCACGATTTGCCCGTCGACCTCTGCAACAATAGATAACTGCGGAATAAAAACTTCTGACTTTCTTAATCTTTCTACCAAAAACTGTTCTTTGTGATCGCTGTATTCCTGATTTTTAAAAGCTTTTTCTATTAATTCAAATACACTTTTATAATCGTTTCTATTTTCTTGTCTAATTAGAACTTTCATTATCTTAAAATTAAATCATAAAAATAGCCACAAATTCACGAATCTACTCCAAAAATTCATGAACCCATGGCTAAAAAGACACTTCCTGTTTTAAAAACTTCGTGCCTTACTATCTATAAAGTCTTGCTGTTTAAAAATCGAATTTATAGTTTCCTCCAACTAAAACCTGGAATCCCTGAACAGGATAATTAAGCCATCTCTGATATGCCTGATTTCCAATATTGTTTAGTTTTAAGAAAAAAGTCAAACGCTCATTATATTTATATCCTAAATGAGCATTGGCATCAAAATAGCTTTTTAATGTCGTAATAACCGGATCTGTACCAAAGTCTAAATTAGTCTGCATGTCTTTACGTTCTCCAACATAAAACACATTTAAACCAGCATACCATTGTTTGGTAATATTAACATCTAAAGTCGAGCTCAGCTTCATTGTTGGTAAATTCCAGGCTTCAACCACGTTATCTGTATTGTAGCTGTTAAAAGTTCCGTTGATTCCAAAAGTAACATTCTGAGAAAAATCAGCTTTTAATTCTCCATAAAAACGGAAGGTTCTGATATCTTCATAAACTACCCCAAACGAGTTTCCAAAAGCATAATTCTGGTTCGAAAAATCTTCTGTATAATCATTGCTTTTAAACAATGCTTTGTTTTTTTCATTTAAATACGAACCTGTTAAGTTATAGCTCACATTATTAGCCAATTTTCCTTTTAATCCGGCAAAAACATTGTATTGTGTACTGCTTGGTCTCATGTTTAATGTTGGAGACAAAAATGGATTTTCGGTTACAAAATCAGCATATGAGTTTTGATTTAAACCTCCGTTTACTCCTGTATAGAAAATCATCAAATCGCCCACCAATTTATATGAGGCATTTACTTTTGGATAGATATAAAATTTGTTTCCGCTGTTTTCAGAATCTAAAGCATAGAACAATCCTGCCCCTAATTCTAATGTCCACTCATTTTCATGAACTACAAAACTTGGTTCGATTCCAAAGTTTGTCAAACTATATTTTAAAGGTTCTGTATTATCCCAGGCATAATTGTGTTCAAAAGAACCGCTTACGTGATCTACAATAATATTTGTATTAATTGCCTGATCCATAATATCAACTTTGAAAGTCGGTTTTAGGTAAAAACGGTTTTCTGAAGAAGAAAAACTATCTGAGAAATGCGTAAATCTTGTCGAAATTTTACTAAAAATTCCTTCATTAAATTCGGCATTTCCGCCCAAAGAAATAGTATTATAAGAATGATTTGGATTAATTCCTCTAATTAAATCTTCCTGTGTTCCCGGCGCTAAAGTCATTCCAAAATCGGCAGGTAAACCGTACCAATTATATACTTGGTTTTGATAACCCAAATCTACTCCCCAGGACATATCGCGGTTATTTTGTCCATAACCAATATTTAAACCTGTATCGTAAAATTCATCATTTAGATTAACATCTTTAATTCCTCCCTGAGAAGAATGGTGGCGCAGCATTCCGGCTAAATAATCATTGTTTCCTAAATCCTGAGTTACGAATAATTCAGCGTTTAAAGTTCCATAATTTCCAACTCCCAGCGTTGCATAATTATTAAACAATCTTTCTTTTTTTGATTTATCTACTCCTTGTGCATTTCCTTTTGAAGGCGTAAAAGTCGAAGCTACAGGAACAGACAAAATACTGTATTTTATAGTTTCTTTCGGCTGATTTCCTGCATCGTCCAGCGATGGAGTTTCTTTTACTTTAAAAGCATCAGATATAGTTGGCGAATAAGGTTTTACTACGTTTACTGTTTCAGTTCCTATACTTTCATTTTTCTTAACTTGCGAAAACGAAAGCTGGGCAGCAAATAACACGAGCAAAACGGTGATTTTATTTCGGCAGTTTAATTTCATATTTTTTCTTTTTAAGAGAAAAGAAGAAAGACTTCTCTTTTATTTCTAATTTTCTCTATATATTTTTATTCTATTTTCTAAAATCTTTACTCTTGCTTCTATTCTCTATAAATCAAGCTTCCCAATCTCCTTTGGCAACAAACTGTGCTTTTCCTCCAATATTTATATCATAATTGGTATCGGTTAATTTTCCTTTGAAATAAATTTCAGATGGACGGCCAATATAATCTCCCTGATAATTAATTAATTCAAATTCAGGTTTATGATATTTTAGCAAAAAAGCCTGCAGACACGTACTGGCGCTTCCTGTTGCAGCATCTTCTACCAATTGATTGTTTTCAACGCACAGCATTCTGCTGAACAATTTTTCCCCTTCCAGGTAATAAAAATATAAGCCTCTGTGATTTGTTTTACAATTATTTTTCAGCCATTGATCTGTTTTATCTTTATCTAAAACCAAATTTTCAAGTGCTCTTTTACTGCTTAATCCAACCATTACAAACGCACTTCCAGTTGTAACTTCCTGAATTGGAAATTGATTTTCAAAATCACTTACCTGCAGATTACTAAAAGATGTAAAATCAACTTTTGAGAAAACATCCCAAAACTTAGGCTGTGCTGCTTTGAGCCAAATCAAATCTTCTGTTTTTTGAATAGCAATTGGCCCAATCGGAACTTCCAGTTTAATTTCTGAAGGCGAATTATCAAAAATCTTGTTCATCAAAACCCATGAAGTGCCAATTATTGGATGACCCGCAAACTGCATTTCCTGAGCTGGTGTAAATATTCTAATCTCAGCTTTATTATTTTCTCTGTCAAGTTTGGTTACAAATGTGCTTTCGGCAAAATTAATCTCACGTGCAATCTGCTGCATTTCTTCCGAACTCAAATTTTGGGCTTCTAAAAATACCGCCAGCTGATTTCCGGCATATTTTTTATCGGCAAAAACATCAACTATATAAAAAGGTAAACTCATTGTTCTTATTTTTTTTCTTCTTAGAGAATCAAGAGGAAAGAGACAAGACATTTATAAAATCTTGCTTCTTCTCTCTAAAATTATCTTATTTATTAATTGATGAATTCGTTTTAGACTCTTCTAATTTAATCGCGCTTAACTCTTTTTTAGCTTCATCAACCACATCCGGATAATCTGTAAAGTTGTTAATCACGTTATCTAGAATATAAGTTGCCTGATAGCTGTCTTTTAAACCGTAGAAGTTTTTCGCCATTAAAACCAAACCTTTTGCTCCGTAATATTTGTAAGCAGAATAACTTTTGGCTAGTTTTTGAACCGCAGTATTTGATGCTTCAAATTTCCCTTCTTTTGTTTTAAAGTAAGCATCATAATACAATGCTTCGGCTGCTAATTCTCCTTTTGAAGTTGTAGACAATTTTGCATAAGCTGCTTTAGCTTTGTCTTCTTCTCCTGTTTGAATAGCCGCACGTGCTACAATAATTTGTGCATCGGCTTTTACGTTGGCATCAGATTTAGGATTTGCTAATACTTTTTCAGCCGCAATTACTGAATTATCATAGTCTTTTTTATCATAATAACATTTCATCAGGTTAGCCTGAGCAAAGTTTTTATTTTGAGGATAATCTGCTTCACTTTCTAAACGAACTAAAACCGGAATTGCTTTATCACAATCTTTTGCTTTTAAATAAATCTGAGCCAGTCTGTTTAGCGCCTGCTCTGTAAATTCGCTTCTTGGCTGTTCGATTACATATTGGTAATTAGAAACTGATTTAGTTTCAGAACCTTCTGCATAATACAATTGTGCTAAGTAAAAATTAGCTTCTAAAGCGTGTAAACCAGCAGGGAATTTGCTTATATAACCTGCAAAACCTGTAATTGTAGCTTTGCTGTTGCTTTGGCTGTATTGTTTAAACGCAGCATCGTAAGTATCATTATCCAGTTCTGCATCTGTAACCGAAACGAAATCTAAAGTTTTAACCCATGTTGCATATTCATCTACTCTTCCTGAATCAACATAAATTAATCTGGCTGTAGAAACAGCTTCAAGAGCTTCCGGCGTTTTTGGGAACTCAGCAGCTACTTTTTTGAATTTTGCCAATGCCTGTTCGTCACGATCTGAATTGTAATAAATTAAACCTTGTTTTAAGATTGATTTTGAGGTAAACGAACCGTTTTTGTATTCTGAAATTAACTGATCGTAAGTTTTAATCGCTAAATCATTCTTTTTATCAGCCACATACGTATTTCCTAATTCAAATAAAACATCATCGCGGTATTCTGATTTTTTATACATTTTCAGGAAATTGTTCAGCTCACTGATTTTCTGATCATTTTTAGACATAAAACCGTATGAAAGTGCTTTTTGAAACTGAGCATAATCAGCATCGACGCTTTTTCCGTCCATTGCTTTTCCATACGCTTCCATTGCCTGCGTGTATTTAGAATTCACAAAACGCGAATCTCCTAAACGCAGGTACGAATCATTTAAACGTACTTTATCTTCTTTATTATTGTCAATCTGTGCCTGAAATGAACTGGCAGCCTGATCATATTCTTTCAATTTAAAATACGTATAACCAATATTGTAATTGATGTTTTTGTATTCGTCTGTAGATTTTGCAGCCGGAAGTCCCGCAAATTGTTTGTAAGTCAGCAATGCATTCTGCATATCG
Organism: Flavobacterium sp. 22659; assembly: GCF_052044235.1. Taxonomy (NCBI): domain Bacteria; kingdom Pseudomonadati; phylum Bacteroidota; class Flavobacteriia; order Flavobacteriales; family Flavobacteriaceae; genus Flavobacterium; species Flavobacterium sp. 22659. The sequence goes on along the minus strand of NZ_JBQEMU010000016.1, from coordinate 97,358 downwards.
TCATTAAGATATTCCGTTTCTGCTTTCCAGAATGTAGCGCGTGCAGTAAATTCAGGCGTTTTTTGTTCGCTTGCAGCGCTTTTAAACATTTTTCCGGCTTCAGTATAATTCGATTCATTATACAATTCAACTCCTCTGTAAAAAAGTACTTTTTGATACGCCGCTTTATTTTCGGCAGTTCTGTTTTTTTCTAATAATGCTAAAGCTTCTTTGTAGTTTTTAGTCGAAATATAAGAATCGACTAAAAGTTTTTCTACTTCTGCCCTGTTTGAATTGTTTGGATATTTTTTTAAGAAATCAAGTAAAATTCCCGGAACGGTTTGATATGCGTTTCCAATATCATAACTCACTTTAGCATAATTTAAAGCTGCATCTTCCTGAATTTGTGCATTAAAATCCATTTCAGATGCATTCTTAAATGCATTTAAAGCTTCTTGTTTTTTACCTGTATTTAAATAACTTAAACCTAAATGATAATAGGCATTTTGAGCTACGAAATCTTTCCCTTCAATAATTTTATTGAATTGAGAAATCGCTTTTTCGTAATTTTTCTGTTCGTAATACGCATAACCTAACTGGTAGAAATCGGTATTATTCCATTTTCCTTTTTTCCCTGCGTATTGCTCTAAATACGGAATGGCTTTATCGTATTGTTTTAAATTGAAATAACTTTCACCAATAATTTTATTCAATTCCGATTTTTCCATTTCATTTGATTTCGCCATTGCTTTTTGGCCTAAATCAATTGCTTTTTGGAAATTTCCTAGTTTAAAATTCATATCAGCCTGATAGTACGAAAGTTTCTCTTTGTATTTTTCTTCGCCCGAAACCTCATCAAAATACTTCGTTGCTTCCTTGTAATCATCGCCTTCATAAGCCATAAATCCTAAATAATATTTGGCCTGCGAACCGTATTCTGGAGAGTTTACGACTTTATTAAAATACGTTGTGGCTTCTTTTTTCTTTTTAGCATTAAAATAACTGTATCCTTTCTGGAAATTAAATTTATCCGATTCTTTTTTGCTCATGTAGCTTTCATCTACTTTGTCAAACCACTGCAAAGCTTTTGGATAATTTCCTTGCTCAAAGAAATACTGTGCCACTTCAATATATGCCTGATTTTGTTTGGTGCTTGTTGGGTAATCTTCTACGAATTTTTCCATCAAAGCATCGGCATTTGCCTGATTGGTTCTAATTGCACAGTTTGCGATATAATAAGCACAGTCTGATTTTACTTCTTCAGTTGCTGCGTTATTTTTTACATACTCAAAAATATGTTGTGCCGAAGCGTATTGTTTGTCATTATATAAAGCCAGTGCTTTGTCAAAATCCTTTAATTCGTAAGTATAAATAGCTGATTTTTGTGCCGAAGCTATAGTCGAAGTAAGGATAATTTGGAATAAAAAGAACCAGGAAAGTCTATGCATTTTAGTTATATTTAATATTCAAATTTATCATTTTATACCGTTTATAACGAAACGTTTCTTGAATTTATTATGAACAAAAATGCAATTACAGACATTTAGGCGCATTATAAAAAATAAATCTGAGCTTTATAACAAACATAAGTTATTATAAGCGAGCAGCTTTTAACATATCCGTTAAAATGAATATCTATTGCCTTTATCATTTAAATTTTCATTCCTTTTTCTAGAATTTTTCTTAAGAAATGATTGAAATTTATTTTGAATCCAATCGTTATCTTATTACTTTTACCATTCAAATCAATTTTATTATGTCACAAACCGTACTATCTCTTAAAGAAGTCACTATATATCAAGAAGGAAGAAAAATTTTATCTCATATTAATTTGGATGTTCAACATGGTGAATTTATCTACATCATCGGGAAAACAGGTTCCGGAAAAAGCAGCTTCTTAAAAACTTTGTACGCTGATCTGCCTTTAACTGAAGGTGAAGCTCATATTGTTGACTTTGATTTGGCAACTTTAAAAGAAAAAGATATTCCGTACCTGAGACGTAAAATTGGTATTGTTTTCCAGGATTTCAAATTACTTCCGGACCGTTCTATTAAAGACAATATGCTTTTTGTTCTTAAAGCAACCGGATGGGTTGAAAAAGAAGCAATGGAATACAAAATTGATGAAGTTTTGGATAAAGTTGGAATGAAAGATTTCCTAAACAAAATGCCACACCAGCTTTCCGGCGGTGAACAGCAGCGTGTTGCCATTGCGAGAGCTTTGCTTAACGATCCTGAATTTATCCTTGCCGATGAACCAACAGGAAATCTTGATCCGCAGACAAGTTCTGAGGTTTTAGAGGTTTTAAAAACGATCAATGCCAATGGTAAAACTATTATCATGGCGACTCACGATTATGCTTTGTTGATGAAATTCCCATCGAAAACATTAAAATGTGAAGATGAAAGAATTTTTGAAGTAGTGCAAAGAAGCGTGTAATGCTTTCTATTTTAATTCCGGTTTTTAATTATGGTGTTTTAGGGCTTGTTTTAGAACTTAAACATCAGGCTGATAATTTAGGAATTGAATATGAAATACTAGTTCAGGAAGATGCCGGCAAGAGATTTATTGAAGAGAACAATCAGATAAATCTTTTAGAAAACTGCCGTTTTTCTATCAACCAAGAAAACTTAGGAAGAGGTAAAAACCTTAATTTATTATGTTCTAAATCAAAATATGAATATGTTTTGATAATGGAAGCTGATGCTTTGCCAGAAAACAAATCATATCTTAAAACTTATATTGATTCAATAGCAGAATCTCCTGATGTAATCTTTGGCGGTGTGAAATATCCTGTTGATATTCCTTCAAAAGAAAAAATACTACGCTGGAAATATGGGAGAAATAGAGAAATAAAACCCCTAAATCAAAGACTAAAAAACAATTACGATTTTGTATTTACTTGGAATTTACTTTTAAAGAGAAAAATTCTTTTGCAGTTTCCTTTTCCAGAATTTATAAATGAATACGGTTACGAAGATCTTGTCTTTATAAAAAATCTGCAGTTAAATTCTGTTCCTGTTACCCATATTGAAAACCTGCTGGTTCATTATAATAATGAAGACAATATTGACTTTATTAAAAAGACCGAAAGAGCTGTTAAAAACCTTCATAATTTAATTTCTTCTCAAAAAATAGATACCAAAGACATTAAACTAAGCAGGGTTTGTGTAACTTTAAAAAAGCTTCATTTAGCGGGAATTTTTAAATTAATTTACAAAAAAAGTAAAAAGCAGATTCTTAAAAATTTAACCTCAAAAAATCCTAATTTATATCTTTTAGATTTTTATAAATTGGGGTATTATTGTGATTTAAAAGAATAAACTATTATGGCATTTTTTTCTGTTGTTATTCCTTTATTCAATAAAGCTGCTTATATTGAAAACACCATAAGAAGTGTTCTCAATCAAACTTTTACAGATTATGAAATTATCATAGTAAATGATGGATCTACTGATGAAAGTGAAGCTGTTGTACGCAGAATTAATGACAACAGAATCCAGATTTGTAATCAAAAAAACCAAGGCGTTTCTGCAGCCAGAAATCTTGGCATTGAGAAATCAAAAGGAAAACTTACAGCCTTTATGGATGCAGATGATTTTTGGTTTCCAGATCATCTACAGGAATTAGCAAATTTATATCATGATTTTCCAAATTGCGGCATGTATTGTTCACGTCATAAAATCAGAACTTCTAAAAATCACTTTCAAATTCCTGTTTACAACGCAATAGATATTTTTTTTAGAGGAATTGTTCCTGATTATTTTTTCTCAAACCGACCTTTTAGAATTACCTGGACTTCATCTTTAGCAATTCCCAGTGAAATATTAGAAAAAACCGGAGGATTTACTTCAGGAATAACAAATGGTCAGGATTTAGAATTATGGACCAAAATTGGCATTAAATATCCTGTTGCCATCACAAATAAAATAACGGCTGTTTATAATTATAATATTCCAGACAGTCTTGCTAAAAAACATATAGAGTCAAAGAAATTAATGGATTTCGAACAGTTTAAACAATCCGAAAAAGAAAATCCATCGCTTAAAAGTTTTCTTGATTTATACAGAATAGAATACGGTCTGCGCTATTATATTTTTGGAAATAAAGAAAAAGCCAATTTTTATTTAAAAGATGCAGACCCGCAAAACATTACTCCAAAAATTAAATTAATACTCAAAATGCCTTCTGTTTTTTTGCGTTTCTTTTTAAGATTAAAAAATACTTTAAAAAAATTTGGGTTTGATTTTTCTATTTACGATTAGCATATTCCAGAAATTCATCAAAATCACGAATATAATCTTCTTCTATATAAACTTCAGAAGCTACCACCAGACAAATTGAACCCGAAGAAAAATTCCTGAGTTCCCGCCAAATCCCTGAATTGATTAATAAACCTTCATACGGCTTGTTTAAAGTAATTATCTGCTCTTCTTTTCCATCATTTAAAACAACATCAAAACTACCGCTTAAAGCAACCAAAAACTGCTGCAAATCTTTATGAGCATGTCCGCCACGCTCTGATTCCGTTGGAACATCATATAAATAATAAACCCTTTTTATATCAAAAGGAATAGTCTCATTTTCTATTACAGATAAGTTCCCTCTTCGTTCCTCAATTTTAGGAATTGATATAATTTGTATTCTGTTATTATTTATTTTCATGTCGCGTTCTTTCAAATTTTTCATGTCCGTTTTTTGCACTTTTAAGAACGGTTTTGATATTTCTAAAATTTATTTTGTTTTGTTTTAAGTCAAAAAACATTTTAATAAACAGCCAAACAATATATTTCTTTTTAAAGATTCTCGAAAATAAGGCACCTTGTATATAATATTTATCCGTTATATTTATTTTTTCTGAAGAAGTAGGATTTTCATGCATCGCAATCACTTGAGGATCAAATACAAGTTGTTTGTTTTTTGCTTTCAAGTCAGATAAAAAAACGGCTTCCTCTCCCATTTCAAAAACTGCTCCTAAACCAAAATTTTCATCAAACCGAATTTGAGATGCGTCAATAACCGTTTTATTCAACGTCATTTCTATTGAACTCACATTAAGAATATGGAAACTGTTTAAATTAACTTTAGAATTAGAAGGATATTTTTTAATTAAGTCCCCAATTGAATTTACAGCCGAAAATTGTATTACAGCAGCTGCTGGGAATTTATTATAAGCATCTGTTATTTTAGTTATAAATCCTTCCTCATACACAACATCATCGTCAGCAATGACCAAAATTTTTCCGAGAGCATTTTCAAGAGCTAAATTTCTGCTTTTTGATAAACCTTTTTCAAACGAGTTTATAACTCTTATATTAGAATAACCTGAAGTTAGAATTTTCTCACCTTCGGTTTGGTTCACAATTAAAATTTGAAAAGCAGAAAAATGAGAATATGGAAACATTGGAATTAAAAAATCCAAGGAATCCTTGTTCATTGTCGAAATTAAAATTTCAATGTCAGTTATGTTATAAATCTCTTTCAAATATTTTTCAGCTTAAACAAATGTAATTTTTTTTTGCCCTTAATAAAATGTAATTCTGTTTTGTTTTTTAATTGTTTTACATTTACTTTTCTTTTTAACGATCACGGTTTATGCGCATTTTACTAATTGGAGAATACAGCCTTTTACATAATTCTTTAAAGAAAGGATTGACTGAACTAGGGCATGAGGTTATTTTGACAGGAAATAGTAATGGCTACAGATGTTACCCTGTAGATTACGATTATGAGGCTGTGTTTTTTAAAAAAGAAATTTTTACCATTCCCAGAAAAATTATATTCAAACTATTCAAATTTGATTTAGCTAGTTTAGAATATGGCATCCGTTTTTATTTGTTTCTTTCCAGATTAAAAGATTTTGATATTGTACAATTTGTAAATGAATCTTCTATAAAAACAACTAAACGATTTGAGCTTTATTTGATAAAAAAAATAATAAAAAATAATAAATCTATTTTTTTATTATCATGCGGATTAGATTATATGACTCTTAAGTTCTACACCGAAAACAAAGACTACAAATCTATTTATCAGCCTTCTGTAAAAAACCCCTCTAAAGAATTCAACTGGTTTTACGATTATTTCAAAAAAGGGCATATTAAAATTCACAACTATATGATGAACAATTTTAATGGATTAATTGCAACTGATTTTGATTATGCAGATGCTGTGAAAAATTATACCATTTTTTCTGGTTTTATTCCTTATCCAATAGATGTTGCCAAACTCGCTTTTAAGGAATTAATCATTAAGGATAAAATAATTATTTTTTTAGGCATCAACAAATACAGCTATAATCAAAAAGGAATAATTTATTTTGAAAAGGCGTTAAAACTTATAGAACAAAAATATCAAGACAAAGTAGAAATCATAATTACAAATACAGTTCCTTATCCTATTTATATTGATTTATACAACAAAGCTCATATTCTTCTTGATCAAGCTTTTAGCAGAGATCAGGGTTACAACGCACTTGAAGCAATGGCAAAAGGAAAAGTCGTATTCACTGGTGCCGAAAATGATTTTACTGAATACTATAAAATTACCGAAAGAGTCTGTATAAATGCTCTTCCTGATGTTGATTATTTGGTTCAGGAGTTATCTTTTTTAATTGAAAACCCGGATGAAATATTAGCAATAGGAAAACGAGCAAGAGCTTTTGTAGAGAAAGAGCATAATCATTTAAAAATTGCTCAAAAATATCTTGACGTTTGGAATAAAAAAGGAGAGTAATAACTCTCCTTTAGATACTTTAGATACTTTAGATACTTTAATATTAAAATTTAATTACTTTTTTGCTTCAATAATTCTTTTACTTGAGTTTTTAATTCCTCAATTTCTTTATTTTGCTGAATCAAGTACAAGGTTAATTCTTCAATTTTTTCTTGTTGAATTTTTGAAATCTCTCCTAATTTCAAACCATTTTCGATAACTTCTTTAGCTGAAGGTACATTTTTTAAATGTCCATTTTGAGCTATATAACTTTCTACTTCTTTTAAGCTTTCCAACTTATAATCAGGACTAAAAACATAATCGGCCCAAGTATTATATACCTTTACTTCTTCTGCTCTGATTTTTCCTTTTACCGAAAGTCTATACAAATCATTTCCATCTGTAAAATTTGAAGTTCCAATACCTATATTTGAAGCAAAATAGCCTGTACCATTTACAGCAAGAGTATTAGAATTGGCCGTATCAGGAAGCCACTGATCATAACCAATTTGTAATCTACTGTTGATTTGTGAAACACCATCAGTTAAAGCCGCCGGTATAGAGCATAGCCAGATGTTTTGTTTGTTATCTCTCGCTAAATTTAATGAAGGATATGGCATTCCGGAAATATCATTTGAAATTCGCAATCCAACATCTGTTATACCGCTTAAACTTGAACCCGTGACTGTTCCCCAAGCTTTAAATAATTCAAAATTTTTACCAGCACTAACTGTTTTTCCATTTATTGCTAAACGATAAAATTCGGTATTAGCTGTAGGTATTGCTGTTGGATTCGAAGAAATAGGGTTTGTAAATGTCTTTTGCCCTGCTAATATCTGAGTTCCTGTTGTAACTAATCCCGTTGTAGATGCACCGGCATAAGGAATATTCAAGGTTATAACAGGAGTTGTGGTACTGTTTGTTACTGTAGAATTGACATTGGTTCCCGAAGTCCCAATAGTTAATGCACCAACCGAAGTGACTGTTCCTGTTTGACCAAAAGAAGATATTGCAGCCAGAAGCAACATCAATGATAAGATATTTTTTCTCATAAATTGTTTTATTTTTATTAAGTAAATATCTACTAAAATAAAAAATAAAAACTATGTTTCACAAAAACTTATAGATTTCTTAAAATATAACAAACAAAATTAAACAAAGAAGCAAAGTTCTCCGAAAAAAATTGAGTAAAACAACTATTTATGTTAACACCGTAATTTTAATATTTTCAAAACTTCATTTAACTCCTCTAACTTCATTAACCAGGAAATAAGTAAGTAGACTATAAAACCAAGTATAACTCCAAAAAATAATTGCAGTACAAGATTATCTATAAAACAAGTCATCACAAATACTATAACTGCCATTACTATTGTTGCAAAACAAAATGGCATCATTTCTTTTAATTGTTTTATAGCTCCGTAGCCATAGAACTTGCCTGGTAAGTATGCATTTACCACAAAAAACACAGCCGAGGTAACAACATGTCCAATTACTATAGATTTTACTCCAAGAGGAATTGTAATTACCATAGCCAGAATTGTTAATGGCAGCTTAGACAAATCTACTTTTAGAAATAAATCTGAACGTCCTACTGCATTTAATAAATTTAAATTAAGTGAACTCATTGGAAGAAAAACACGTGAAAAAACTATCCATTGTAAAAGAGGAATTAAAGAACTCCATTTTTCTGTAAGTAGTAATATCACAATGGGTTTTGCCAGTAAAGCGATAAGAGTCATTATAGGAATAATAAGAAAAGCCGACATCCGAATCATTCTACTATAAATAGAAATTAATTTTTCTTTATTATGCTGAACTGCAGCAAGTATAGGAAATGTGCTTTGCTGTAAAACATTAACAATAGTACCCGCAGATATATCTGCAAAACTTTTAGCTCTTGTATAATATCCTAATGAAGTGCTGGAATAAAATTTCCCTAAGCAAATATTATAAATATTATTTAATAATTGAGCATATAGACCCGCTATTAAAAGTTTTGAACCATAACCAAATAAAGAATTAAATGATTTTTTTGAAAAAGCTATAGAAGGTCTCCAATTACTTACAATCCATAAGTAAATTGAAGAAACCAAAGAACTTGTCAACAATTGAATTACTAACGCCCATACTTCAAATTCGTTTATAGCTGCTATGACACCGCATAATCCACCTATAACCATTCCAATTACATTACTCTTTGCTATAGATTTGAAGTCAATTGCAATTGTTAATTTGGTTCTTTGAACTATTGCAAAGGCATTTAAAAACAAGATTAAACTCAAAATCCTAGTTATATCAGTTAAACGCGGCTGATTAAAAAAAGAGGAAATAAACGGCGCTAAAAAAAATAAGATTAAATAAAAAAAGCTGCTTACAATTAAATTGAATATAAACAGAGTTGAAAAGTCGATCTCTGATCTAGACTGACGTTGAATCAATCCTGTACCCAGTCCGCTTTCAATAAAAGTTTGTGATATCGCTATAAATATATATATGATTCCTATTAACCCAAAATCTTCCGGCATTAAAATTCGAGCAAGCATCACACCCACTATAAATTGCCCTATTTGAACGGCAAATTTATCAACTGCTGACCAAAAAATCCCTTTTGCTGCTACTGATTTTATAGAGGTATTGTACATTACTAAATTTTATTTCTAATTTGACTCTCCAAGTATTCTAATATGTTTTCAGATCCAGTGCGTTTATTTTCTGGAATTAGACTACTTTGTACAAAACTATTTCGTTCTTCTTTCATCCAGTCATTTTCATTCAATACAACATTTTCAATAAAATCTATCAGTTGTTTTTTGCTTCGAGATTGATAATGCACCATTATCGCTTTTTCTCCAAAAGCATTCCAATGCTCCATAACCGATTCATCCCTAACCATAAAAAGTGCTGGTTTTCCTGTAACAAGATATTCGGCCATAAAGGAACCACAATCATGAATTAGTGCATCGGATGTTAAAAACAGATCTGTGTATTCGCCATTTTCACACTGACCATTTAAAAGGTTTTCCCATTTATTATAATACATATCCGTTCTTTCCTTACCCCAATACTCTTGCTCTAACTTAATTCTTAATAAATGATGCGGTTTAAATGCAATTTGTACTTTATCACTATACTTATCTGCCAATTCAAAAAAGAAATCATAATATTCTAAAAAATTTGCCACCTTATTCCAATCTGTTACCGCATGATGCGGTGCCCAAATTATTTTTTTTAAATTAGAATTTGAATTTTTCCAAACAATATTATTTAGATTTTTATTAATTAATAACTGATCAAAACCAGGATAACCTGTTAAAACATTATTTATTCCCTTATTTTTTTGTTTTTGCAAAGCTATTTGATTATGGATGGGAGTTTCAGAAAAAATTTTCCAAACAAGATTGTGAAATTTTAAATTATAGATAAAATCATAATTAACTGTCATAATAGCATAAGGTACATAACAGGTTAACGTTTGTGAAAACTCTTTTATATAATATCTATAGTCCTGTAAACCTTCATACGGATTGGTAAAAAAAATAATATCCGGAGAAAAAGTCTTTTTAATATCTAAGTATTCTTCTGTTCTGTTATCGTAGGTTTTAATAACATTATATCCTCTTTTTTTAAATGCCTCGTATGATTTATTCATTTCAAAGAACATATTTTCTTTACCAAAATTTACAGCTGGACAAACAAATATTTGAGGTTCAAATCGAGAATGCTCTAACATTAAATTAAATAACACATCGTATTTCCAAACAGATTCATGGATCAAAAAAAAGGCAACTTTTATCTTTTCCTTTTTTTTAACAATTTCAAGGGCTTTTTGATGTCTTACAGGTGCTTTCTTAATTTGATACCAATCATTCAGTGCTCGTAATTTTGTAAAATTATAAACCTTGATAAGCGAAATCCATATTGTTTCGGGAACGTATTTTTTAAGAGCTAATTTTAATTTTGCCATTTTTATTAAATCAAAATTAATATCTATTTAAAACGGCAACAATAAAATCCACTTCAGATTCCGTTAAAACCGGACTCATTGGCAGACTTAAAACTTCGTTATGGATTTTTTCTGTTATGGGAAAAGACAATGTATTCCAATCCGGAAAAGCTTTTTGCTTATGTGGCGGAACTGGATAATGAATTACGGTTTGAATATTATGCTGTGCTAAATATTCTTGTAACTTTTCTCTTTTTTCTGTTCGGATAACAAACAAATGAAAAACATGATTATTTGATAAATCCCAAAATGGCAATTCGATTTTATCGTTTTTTATTTCATTTAAATATCGTTTTGCAATTGCTCTGCGTTTATCATTATCTGAATCTAAGTTGGGTAGTTTCAAATTCAAAAATCCAGCTTGCAATTCGTCTAATCTTGAATTTAAACCAATATAATCGTTATAATATTTTTTTTCTGAACCATAATTGCGAAGTGAAAAAAGCACTTTTGCTAACTCAGAATCGTTTGTAGTAATAGCACCGCCATCACCAAGACAACCTAGATTTTTTCCTGGATAAAAACTGTAAGCAGATGTTGATTTTAGATTGTAGATTTTAGATTTTAGATTTTTTTCTACGCCGTGAGATTGTGCGGCGTCTTCAATTATTAAAAGATTATTTTTATTGCCAATTTCATTTATTTTGTCAATTTCTGCGGATTGTCCGTATAAGTGAACAGCTAGAATGGCTTTTGTTTTTGATGTGATTTTCTCCAGAATTAAATCGGGATTTATGTTGTAGGTTTCTAATTTTGGTTCAACCAAAACCGGAATTAAATCGGCTTGCAAAATAGCCAGAATACTGGCGATATAGGTATTTGCCGGAACTATAACTTCGTCTCCTTTTTTGAGTTTCCCGAGTTCGATATAGCCCTTAAAAATTAAAACCAAAGCATCGAAACCATTCCCTACTCCTATGCAGTATTGGGTTTGGCAATATTCGGCGAAAGCCTTTTCAAATGTTTCTAATTCCTTTCCTAAGATATACCAGCCGTTATCTAAAACTGTTTTCAATTTTTCCTGAAAAGCAGTTTCATAGGGTTGATTAATTTTTTTTAGCTCAAGAAATGAAATCATTAGTTTTGATTTTTAGACAAAAATACCATTTAACTTGGTATAATTTGAAGTTTCGACTTCATAAAAATCATGAACAATGGTACTTGCTCCAAAACTTTCTTTCCAATATGTCAATCCCTCGTTTAGATTTTTCCCTTGATTTTCATTTGAAATTCCGAAATCAAAATAGCGCTTATCAGCAAATCTTTTGTGAATTAAAAAATGAAAAAGATAATCCAAACTTCCTAAGTTTTCCGCATTAGGATCTTTTGAGATGTACTGACAGTGTGCAGTAGTTTCCGTCTCAAAAACGGTAGTACCTCCAACAATTTGATCTTCAAAATAAACATTAAACTGATGAATGTTTTGAGGGAAAAGAGATTTCAAATAATTTATTTCTTCAACTGAATGTACTGCCTTTGCATTATGTCTTTTTTCTAAATTAGGAACCAAAATTTTATTCCAAAATAATTCTAAATTCAGCTCCTCCTTAATAGTAAGTTTATTTGAAAGCGCTTTTTTAATACCTCTTTTTCTAATCTTTGAAATTGATTTTTCCTCTGATAAGTCAATAACCGAAAGCGAATCTCTACGAATTAGTTTTGCCTCAGCTAAAAATAAAGTGTATAAAATTTCTTCGGCTGGTTTAAGATGATAAATTGATGGAATCGTTTTAAAATATAATTTCTCAAAGCGATTTTCATTCAAAAAAAAAAGAAGATTCTGAAAAATTTCAATTACAGAAGATTGTCTAGTTTCTTCTTTATAAACCAATCCGCCATACGTAAGTCCTTGATGAGAATAAACCGTGTTTCCATTTTTGTTTGCCGGTAAAATGGCTCGCAGTTTTTCTTCTTCAAAAATTAAAAGTGAAAAATCATCAAAACGATCTTTATGATATTCCATAAAATTACGATGAAATAAAAACGTTGCATTTTTGGCCTGACTAACAAAGTCATTCCAAATTTTGTAATCGTTTTGATCGTATTTTTTTACAGTAAGATTTTTCATTTTTCTGTCGCAGATTTTACGGTTTCAATGATTTAAAAAACCTATTTAATCCGTTTAATCTGTGGCTAATATATCTAATTAAATTCTATTTATGTTCAAAAGCACGCAGATACCATTTGTATTTTACTGCCAGTAAACGAATAGAAATTATTACAATCGAAGTTACTAAATACAATATATCGTCTTCCAAATTTAGTTTACGAAGTCCAAAAAATACAATGCCTCCAAAAATGCATATCGTAGCATAAATTTCTCTTCTAAAAACAGTTGGAATCTCATTGCACAAAATATCTCGTGTCACGCCTCCAAAACAAGCCGTCATGGTTCCTAACGCAATACATATAACGGGATGCAGTCCTGTTAAAAGACCTCTTTCCAGACCTATCAAAGTAAAAACTCCCAAACCAATGGTGTCAAACAAAAACAATGAAGTTCTGAGTTTATCAAACTTTTTTCTAAAAATAATAGCCAGAAAAAAACCTAAAATAATCACATAAACATATTGAAGGTTCATCATCCAGCCTACCGGAGTTCTGCCAATTAAAACATCGCGGAGTGTTCCGCCTCCTACAGCCGTAACAAAAGCAATTATAAAAACCCCAAACGGATCGAGTCTTTTATGCATCGCTGTTAATGCACCAGACATGGCAAAGGCCATTGTACCAATAATATCTAATAAATGAAACATTTTTTCTTAAGTTACAAAGATGCAAAGGTGCAGAGATTTTAGTATTTCTCCTATTTTTTTAGTGGTATTCTACTTCAAGTATTTATTTATCTTTTAACGTAAATAGGGCTTCTTTTTAATAAATAGGTAATAGAATCCATCCAGCTGTCTTTTACTGCCAGAAAAGGTTTTCGGGTTTGCGAATAAATTTTTGTGGTGTTTTTATACATATCAAAATAAACAGTGTAATAATAATAAACCTGTGTATTTGCGGTTGTAGTCGAAACATCGTTGGTTTTTACTTTCTTATTATTGTCGCTTACTTTTGCATTTCCTGAATTGTAAGTAGTCGAAGTCGTGCCTGAATTCATGGTATACGAAACTTTTGCAGCGACAATATTATCAACGCCCAGTATTTTTTCAAGATCTTCAATTGGCGTTTCATCAATGTTAGTATGATCAATTCCGGCTTTATGAAGCAGACTGTTTGTTGTTCTTAAATCCTGAACTGTTAACGGTAAAATATTAGACGATTTATCTATCAGCTTATTATAAAGATCATTTTGAGCAAACTTTGCCATGTCTTCTGAACTTTCCTGATTGTCTGCATTTAAATAAGGAACGGGAAGCACTGCAATTGTATTCTGCTTTATTTCTGATGCTGCAACAACGGCCGAAGAATCACTATTTCCCTGACTTACATTAAAAGTCTGCGAGCGTCCGCTGGCAAAATCAATTCTGGCTATCTGCGAAACATCAAGAGAAATTGTAAGGGTTTCTCCAGGAAGAGAATATTCTACAGTTTTATCAGATATTTTAGAAATGGTTCCTTCAATAATCTGATAATCTCTTTTTATAATTTTATCCAGCTTTTTTCCGCCTTGGGCGAAAGCAAAAACAGAAATAAATAACATCAATAATACGGCAGTAAGCTTTTTAATTATCATAGCATTTAAATTTTAGTTTCCTTATGTTGGTTTTATAAAATCAAGTTTGTTAAAATTATAAAATTTAAATGATAATCACGTTAAGAAAAACACATACAGCGTTTTAACTGCATAAAATTACATATGCTGCGTATAGAAATTGTAATCTTTTAAAACTACACGAATAAAATCAGAGTTATTTCCGGATTGATTTTTAATTCCGGCAACACTTTCAATTTTAGCTACCAGTTTGTAAATGATTTCATGATCGTTTTTTGCCAGGGCTCTATGAAATGTTTCTTTAATAATTCGCATATCATTATCTGATAATTTAATTACCAAAGGATAAGTCGGCACATAAGCATCGCCAATTTCTTCTAAGATAGTATGACTAATATTGATTTTGTTTTTCAGAGTAATTACTGCCGTTCCTGCCACCATATCGCCCAAACGCTGCGCTTTTTTACTTGAAATAATCGTAACTAAAGCAACAAGACCGTAAAAAGAACTAAAGTCGATTATTCTGAAAAACCATCGCATTAAATAATCGCCAAAACCTGCCTGATATCCGTCTATTTTTACGACTTTTATCTTCACAAGTTTTTTACCAAATGACTGACCTTCAAAAATGCTTTCCAGAGTTAATGAGTAAATCATCCATGGAATAAAAAGTACAATAAAAACAGCGGCTCTGGACCAAGTATCTAAACTATCCAGCGCCTGACCAAGGTTCAGCCAGCTGAAAACAATTAATAAAACAACGATTACATAGGAAATTTTAATGCCCAAATCTATGAAATAAGCACCCATACGTTCGCCCGGCGTTGCAGCAATAAAATTTATTTTAACATTTTGTGTCGTATTAATAGATAATTCTGACATATTTCATATTTTAGCCCTCAATGAGAGAAGTTGCATTTATAAAACAAAATAAAGAAAAATGGCTGGAATTTGAGCTAGCTATTTTTGGTAAAGCTAAGAAAAATCCTGACGAATTAGCTAATTTGTACATTCAATTAATGAATGATTTGTCGTACGCACAAACCTATTACCCTAAAAGTAAGACAGTTGTCTACTTAAATCATCTTGCGTCGCAGATTTACCAAAAAATTTATAAAACCAAACGCACCGAAAAAAACAGAATTGTTGAATTCTTTAAAACCGAAGTGCCTTTATTACTTTACGATTACAAAAGATATCTGCTGTATGCTTTTGTCTTGTTTTTTTTCACCGTTGCCATGGGCGTGGTCTCCGCGCGTTACGATCAAAACTTTGTTCGTTTAATATTGGGTGATGAATACGTTAATATGTCTTTGGAAAATATCAAAAAAGGAAATCCAATGGCAGTTTACGGATCGGGATCAAACTGGGGAAGTTTTATCGGCATTACCATGAATAACCTTTATGTAGGAGCAAGATGTTATTTATACGGCATTTTTGGCGGTATTGGAACGTTTTATATTTTTCTTCAAAACTCGTTAATGCTTGGGTCTTTTCAGTATTTCTTTTACGAACAAAATGTTTTCTGGCAAAGCGTCCGAGGTATTTGGATTCACGGTTCCATGGAAATTTTTGCTATTGTAATCGAATCTGCTGCCGGATTTATTTTAGGAGCTTCAATCTTATTTCCTAAAACTTTTTCGAGAATGAATTCGTTTAAAATTGGTTTTAAAAACAGTTTTAAAATATTCTTAAGCACTTTTCCTTTTACAATCAGTGCAGGATTTCTCGAAGGTTTTATTACAAGGTATTCAATCGATATGCCCAATTGGTTAAGCAGCAGCATTATATTAGTTACACTTGGAATAATTTCATTTTATTACTTAGTTTATCCGTTTATTGTTCATAAGAAAATCCAAAAAATAACAGCCAAATAGAATTAATACAAACCAGTAATGAATAGAATTTTCTTTATTTTATATTTTCTTTTCTTTTGCGGTATTACAAACGCACAGGATTCTTTGCTGACGGAAGAACCTCCAAAAATTGATTCAGTTAAGTTTACCGAAAAAGATATTCAAATTGATTCTGAATCAGTTGAAGCAAAATATTTCCCGAAAAACTTCCAAAAAAAATACACTGATTCTGATTTTGTTTACGAACAAAAAGCGCCGGAAAAAAATCTTTGGGACCGTTTTAAAGACTGGATTGCCAGCCTGTTAAGAAAACTTTTTTCTTTTAACGATCCGCAGACTTCCTTAAATGTTGCAGTAATGCTGCTTCGCATAATTGGCGTAGCAGTTATTATCGTCGTAATTTATTTAATTGTAAAAGCCATTATCAATAAAGAAGGACAATGGATTTTTGGCAAAAACGCTAATAAAAGAAACGTTTATTACTCTGATCTTGAAAAAAACATCCATCTTTTAGATTTTGAAAAATTAATCAAAGAAAGTCTTGAAGCCGGAGAAAAACGTACTGCTGTGCGATACTATTATTTATGGCTTTTAAAAACAATGGCACAGCACAATTATATTGAATGGGATATCGAAAAAACAAATTCAGATTATTTATACGAAATTCAAAATCCTAAACACAAAGAAGAGTTTACCTACCTGTCTTATCTATACAATTATATCTGGTATGGCGAATTTGAAATTGATGATACTACATTCAATAAAACCGAGAATAGATTTAAGAATGCATTAAAAACCTTTAGCTGATGAGTAAAAACATTAAAATATACATAGCTGTTTTGGTTTTTATATTAATCTTAATTCTAATTGGAGATTACAACAAACAAAAAACAATCGACTGGCGTCCAACCTACTCTGTCAATGACAAAATTCCTTATGGGTTATATGTTTTTGACAAAGAAATTGGCGGTATTCTTAAAAATCAAAAAATTGAAAGAATTCCAGATATCACGCCGTATGAGTTTTTAGATTCAAAATATAATGAAGACACACTTGTTGAAACTTATACAGTAAAAGGAACTTTTATCAATATTTCGCAGCAAAATAATCTTGACGATCAGTCGGCAAAAGAAATCATGTATTTTGTGTCTCACGGAAATAATGCTTTTTTGAGCATGACAAATTTTCCTAAAACATTATTAGACAGCTTAAAATTTGAATATTCGTCTAACTTACTGCAGACCAAAGATGCTTCGGTATGGATGGCAAACAAAAAACTAAGTTCAAAAATATACAAATCAACAAGTGACATAGCCGATTATTTTTCTAAAATCGACACCTTAAACACAACCGTTTTAGGCTACGAAGGAAATCCGAAGTACAAAAAAAATATCAACTTTATAAAAGTGCCTTATAAAAACGGATATTTCTTTTTACATACAAATCCGGTTGCTTTTACAAATTATAATCTGCTCAAAAAAGACCGTTATCAATATACCGAAAAGGTGTTATCCTATATTCCTAAAGGAGATGTTTTTTGGTACACAAAATCGCCAAATGATGAAAATATATCAGCTTCGCCGCTTCGATACATTTTCAGCCAGCCGGCTTTAAAATGGGCTTGGTATTTATTCCTAATTGGAATGTTAGTTTTTATTTTGTTCAACGCCAAAAGAAAACAGCGAATTGTTCCTATTTTACAGCCATTGTCTAATTTAACAATCGATTTTACCAAAACAATTGGAAACCTGTATTATCAGGAAGGCGATCACAAGAATATAATTGATAAAAAAATCATTTATTTCTTAGAAAGAATCAGAACCGAATATTTAATCGATACTACAAAATTAGATGACGAGTTTGTAAAAAAACTGCATCATAAAACCGGTAAAGACGAAAAAGATATTCAGGAACTTGTACTTTTAATCAACGAATATCGAAATAGTTACCATGGAAATATCGAAGCGGATCTAATCCGAATTAATAATGCCATAGAAAAGATTTTACATTAAAAAACAGAATACTCAATTAGAAAAACATACCAAACATGGACGATATCAATACATCACAAACAGAAATCACAAATGAAAATGTGAATTTTGAAACACGATTAAATTTAGCACCTCTTTTAGATCACGTTAATGCGATTAAAAAAGAAATCGAAACCGTAATTGTTGGCCAGCATAAAATGGTCGATCAGCTTTTGGTTGCTATTTTATCAAACGGACACGTTTTATTAGAAGGTGTTCCGGGAGTGGCTAAAACCATTACGGCAAAACTGCTTTCTAAAACTTTAAATATTGGCTTCAGCCGAATTCAGTTTACACCGGATTTAATGCCTTCGGATATTTTAGGAACTTCTATCTTCAATCTGAAAACTTCAGAATTTGAGTTTAAAAAAGGGCCAATCTTTTCTAATTTAATTTTAATTGATGAGATCAACCGTGCTCCGGCAAAAACTCAGGCCGCTCTTTTTGAAGTTATGGAAGAGCGCCAGATTACAATTGACGGATCTGGATACAAATTAGAAACTCCGTTTTTGGTAATTGCAACCCAAAATCCAATTGAGCAGGAAGGAACTTATCGTTTACCAGAAGCTCAATTAGACCGTTTCTTGTTTAAAATTACAATTGATTATCCAAAACTAGACGAAGAAATCCTGATTATCCAAAGAGAACATTTATTGCAGGATCATGGCAAATTAGAAGCTATCAAAACTATTCTCTCTGCTTCAGAAATAAATCAATACCAAACTTTAATCAAACAAATTAGAGTTGAGCAAAATTTATTAGAATATATTGCACGAATTGTAGTCAACACACGCGAAAATGCCTTTTTATATTTAGGAGCTTCACCTCGTGCTTCAATCGCAATTTTGAATGCATCAAAAGGTTTCGCAGCCATTCGCGGACGTGATTTCGTAACGCCTGAAGATATTAAAGAAGCAGCAATTCCTGTTTTGCAACACCGTGTTATCGTTACTCCAGAACGTGAAATGGAAGGTATAACAAGCTCGGAAATTATCAAACAAATTATTGAAACGGTTGAAATACCTAGATAATTATTAGTTCTTAGCTGCAGTTTTCAGTCGCAATCTCAGTTTACAGTTTAGCACTGAGACTAAAAACTGCGACTGAAAACTGTATACCGAGACTGAAAACTAAAAAAAATGAACACTAATAAACTACTTCTCCTATTCTCACTTTGGATTCTGGCGGTAAGCTTTAAGCCTGCAGATTCTGTTGATTTAAAAAATGATAAAAATTTTTATTTCAAAACTGACAAACAAGAAATTGAAAGCTTAATTAGAAAAGCTTATCAATGGATTGAAACAAAAAACAATAACACTGATTTTGATCCAGTTACAAACAAAAAAGGAGACAAATACACCGGATTAGATTTAACAGCACATAAAAAAAGAATGGAAGCGCTGAAGAAAACGAATTTCTTCTCACAGCAGTTTTTAGACAATTACAATAAAATTGCACTAAAACTTGACGCCAATCTTAAAAATAAAAAAATAGAATGGCTTGTAGGCGATCTGCCTCCTTTTGGAAATGATTCAAATCCGTGGTGCAGCTGTCAGGATTACCCGGATGAATATTGGAAAACAATGGCAGTCAATAACCTTAAAGTAGATAACAACAAAGCTTCTTTTTATTGGACCTGGTCCTGGAAAGGTGATTTTAAATACAAAACCACTGTTGTAAAAGAAAACGGAGTTTGGAAAATTGCTTCTCTTGAAGGTTTTAATTTTGATGAATTCACTAAAATTTATTAGTAAAACATAAAACCAAGAAAACTTGAAATTAATAAAAAGTTTATATCTCAATAATTTCTTTTTCTATTTGCTTTTAGGCATTATAGGATTATTTATCTGTGCTTTTATATTTCCAAATCTGTACAATGCCGTTTGGTTTATTCTCTTAGTTTTATTGACATTTCTGGGACTTGATATTCTAATTTTATATTTCACAAAAACAGGAATTGAAGCAGAACGAATTACTCCCGAAAAACTTTCAAATGGAGATTTAAATCCTATAAATGTTCAAATCAAAAACCATTATACTTTTCCAATTTTGGTTAAGATAATTGATGAAATTCCGTTTCAGTTTCAGGTTCGTGATTTTAAAATTGTAAAAAAAATACAAGCCTCAGACCAAAAAGAATTTGGCTATGATCTTCGTCCCACAGAACGCGGTGAATATCATTTTGGTTATTTAAATATTTATGTTTCATCTCCGTTACGATTAATTTCGAGAAGATTTTCTTTTGCAAAAGATCAAATGGTGCCAGCATATCCGTCTTATATTCAGTTAAGAAAATACGATTTACTGGCATTTTCGAATAATTTATTTCAATACGGAATCAAAAAAATCCGCCGAATTGGACATACAATGGAATTTGAACAGATTAAAGAATATGTTCAGGGCGACGATCTTCGAACTTTAAACTGGAAAGCCACAGCAAAGAAAAATGCTTTAATGGTCAATCAGTTTCAAGACGAAAAATCACAGTCAGTCTATATGGCAATTGATAAAGGACGCGTTATGCAAATGCCTTTTAACGGTTTAAGTTTATTAGATTATGCGATAAACTCAACTTTAGTTTTGTCAAATGTAATTCTGAAAAAACAAGATAAAGCCGGACTTTTCTCTTTTTCTAAAAAAGTAGAAAACAGAGTTTTTGCAGAAAGAAGAGGTTCGCAGATGCAAAAAATTCTGGAGACTTTATACAACGTTAAAACCGACTTTTTTGAAAGTGATTACAGCCGATTGTATGTTGATATTAAGAAAAACATCAACCAAAGAAGTTTAATTATCCTGTACACCAATTTTGAAACAATGGACGGTTTAAATCGTCAATTACCTTATTTAAAAGGAATTGCTAAAAGCCATTTATTGGTTGTGGTCTTTTTCCAGAATACAGAATTAAATGCTATTATCAACAAAAAAACTGATACGATTCAGGAAGTTTATGATAAAGTAATTGCTGAAAAATTCATGTTTGAAAAACGATTAATTGCAAATGAATTAAAGAAATACGGAATTCATTCTGTTTTAACGCAGCCTGAGAACTTGACTTTGGATGCCATTAATAAATATTTGGAAATTAAATCGAGAGGAATTTTGTAATGAAACTTAAACTAAAAAATGAAGTATTAATTGATAATGCGCAATCAATTATAACTGCAACGTTAACAAACTCAAACGAAATTATAATGTTAATGAGTTCTGGAGAAGTTGTAAAATATAAAATTAAAGAGCAAATTTATGAATCCCTATTTCTAGTTAAAAGCAATATTGGATATCCTGACAATGGCTTTGATGTGAATGCAAAATCAACAATATACACACTTGATAGTATCGTAGTAATTGTAAATGACTTTAAAAGGCATGGCTATATACATTATGCTGAAAAATATAATGCTTTACATTTGTGTAGAGAAGATTATCATGCAGATATTTCAAAATATCCAATTGCTCTATTTAAAAAAGAAAATATCCCTCACATAATTTTTGGTGTAGCTTGGAATCATCTTCAAATAATGAATCTGGATACCAGACAAGTCCTTACCGCTTCTAAATCCTTAATTGAAGAAAATGCAGAAGAAAGACATATTGAATTTTATAAAAAAAATGAAGAAATAAATAAGCTACCTTGGCCACATAATTATAATCATTTTTTCGGAGAATTACTTCTATCTCCAAACAATACAAAATTTTTAAGTTCTGGATGGACGTGGGGTTCTAGTGATTCTTATAATATTTATGATATCAAAAAATTCATAAATAATAATAGAATATCCGACATAAAAATTGGCTTTTGGGAACATGAGAATAGAGCTGTTTGCTGGATCGATGATGAAACAATTGCTGTTGCTTATAATCCATTTATAGAAGGTGATGATTATTCTACAATTGATTCTTCAATTGAGATTCACCTATATAAATTAGATAATGAAAAAGTTGAATTAATCAAAAAGATTCAAATTACCGAAAATATTGTAAACTCAAAATTGTACTTCAATAAAAAAATTACTTCCTTCGTCTCCTTTTCTGAAATTGGTTTAGTTATAATATCATTAGAAGGAAAAATCACTTTTCAAGACAAAAACTTAAAGATTGATGGATATAGTAATGATAATAACTTATTATTTAATATTGATAACGATAAGATCATAATCTATGAAATAAAGATTTAAAGCTTTTTTATAAATTAGCTTTAAAATAGAATAATATTTATTTAAATAAATCTAATAAATAATGAAAAAGCTGGTTTTAATCTTCTCTCTCCTATTAAGCTTTTTATCTTCTGCACAAAAAACAGAAAACATTATCATTATAACTACTGACGGATTTAGATGGCAGGAAGTTTTTAAAGGTTTAGACACAGCAATTGCCAACGATAAAAAATTCAATCAGGGAGACAGTACTTACATTTACAAAAAATATTCAGGTCAGGATTTTAAAGCATCTCGCCAAAAAATTATGCCTTTTTTCTGGTCGGAAATTGCATCAAAAGGACAGATTTACGGCAATCGTGACTTAGGAAACAAAGTAGATGTTGCCAATCCGTATTGGTTCAGCTATCCCGGATACAGCGAAATCATGACCGGAAATGTTGATGTAAACGTAAATTCAAACGGTTACAAAGCTAATCCAAATGTAAATGTTTTAGAATTCTTAAATAAACAGCCAAAACTAAAAGGCAAAACTGCCGCTTTTGGCGCTTGGGATGCTTTTGACCGAATATTAAATGAGGAAAGAAGCGGGTTTCCTGTAATTTCTGCCTTTGACAATGTGGGTGGAAACAAACCAACACAAACTCAAAAGCTATTAAACGAAATGCGTAATAATTCGTTTAAGCCTTTTCATGAAGATGAATGTCTGGATGTTTTTACACATTATCAGGCTATGGATGAATTGAAAACCAAGAAACCAAAAGTGTTATACATCGCTTATGGGGAAACCGACGAATGGGCGCATCATGGCGATTACAGATCGTATCTGGATGCGGCGAACCAAGTCGATAAATGGATTCAGGAAATCTGGAATTTTGTGCAAAATGATCCACAGTACAAAAACAAAACAACTTTATTTATAACTGTTGACCACGGACGAGGAGACAAAATAAAATCGCAATGGAGAGATCACGGAGCTGATATTGAAGGCGCATCACAAATTTGGTTTGCTGCAATGGGGCCGGAAATTGCCCCAAAAGGCGAAATCAAAACAGATTCTCAGTTCTATCAAAAACAATTCGCCCAGACCATTGCAAAAATCATGGGCAGTAATTTTACAACAAATCATCCTGTAGAAACTGAGGTAAAAGAAGTTTTTGAAAAATAGATTTTTTTTCACCACGAATTACACGAATCTCCACTAATTTATTTTAATTGCGTTCAATTACAATTCGTGAAAATTCGTGTAATTCGTGGCAAAAACTATAACTATTCAAAACCTTGCAGGACGAAAAAAACTCTGTACCTTTGAGCCTTTGCAACTTTGAGCCTTAAAAAAAAATGAAACAAATCACTTCAGTTCAAAATCCGTTTATAAAATCGCTTGCTTTATTACAGGAAAAAGCAAAAGCAAGAAAACAAACCGGAACATTTTTAATTGAAGGACAACGCGAAATTTCGTTAGCGATAAAAGGCGGTTATGAAATTGAAACGGTTTTGTTTTTACCCGATTTAGTTACCGAAAATCAAATCAACAAATTAGTTGGTTCATCGGTTCAGTTAATCGAAATCAACAAAGAAGTCTATCAAAAACTGGCTTACCGCGATACTACCGAAGGTATTTTGGCTGTAGCCAAAACCAAATCATTAAAATTATCCGATTTAAAATTATCTGATAATCCATTAATTTTAGTAGCCGAATCACTCGAAAAACCAGGAAATGTGGGCGCCGTTTTACGTACTGCCGATGCTGCAAATCTGGATGCCGTTTTAATTGCTGACCCAAAAAGTGATTTATACAATCCAAATATTGTGCGTTCCAGCGTTGGCTGTTTGTTTACCAATCAAATTGCAACCGGAACAACCGAAGAAATTATTGCTTTTTTAAAAGAAAAAAACATCAGTTTTTATTCAGCAACCTTACAAAATTCAACTTCATATCATACTCAAAACTTCACTGCTCCAACAGCTTTAGTTGTGGGTACAGAAGCAACTGGTTTATCTCAAAAATGGCGTGACGAAGCAACGCAGAATATCATTATTCCAATGCAGGGAGAAATCGACAGCATGAATGTTTCTGTTGCAGCCGCTATTTTAATTTTTGAAGCTAAAAGACAAAGAGGGTTTTAGGTTTTAGGTTTTAGATTTTAGATTTTAGATTTTAGATTTTAGATTTTAGATTTTAGATTTTAGATTTTAGATTTTAGATTTTAGATTTTAGATTTTAGATTTTAGATTTTAGATTTTCTAAAAGTCGCTCCGCTCCTTTTTTCAAATTTGCTTCTCTTTACTTATTTGGTGTTTTTTAAATTATTTTAAATTGAAATTGCAATTGAGATTGAAATTGAGATTGATTTTTGAGATTCAAATTTACATTTGGGATTTAAAAAATTGGAAATTTATTTCTGAAAAAATCTAAAATTTACCTTCTAAAATCAACACTCCATTCCCTTGTGTATGTTCTAACTAATTCTTATTTTTAGTACTTGAACTATGCCGTTATGACAGAAATTGATATAGAAAAAGAAAACAAAGCTATTGCGCAGGAATACAAGGAATTACTAAGAATTAGTTACCAGACTTTAAGTACAACTGATAAAAAATTAATTCGAAAAGCTTTTGATGTTGCTGTTGATGCTCACAAAGAACAAAGACGCAAATCTGGTGAAGCGTATATCTTTCATCCTATTGCAGTTGCAAAAATTGTAGCCTCAGAAATTGGTCTGGGCGCGACTTCTATTGCCGCAGCGTTACTGCACGATGTTGTTGAAGATACTCCTATTACAGTCGAAGATATCGAGCGTATGTTTAATCCTAAAGTGGCGCAGCTGGTTGAAGGTTTAACCAAAATCTCATTAGTTCAAAAAGATTTAAATGCATCAATGCAGGCGGAAAACTTCCGTAAAATGATCCTGACACTGAATGATGACGTCCGTGTAATTTTAATTAAACTAGCCGATCGTCTTCATAATATGCAGACAATGGATTCGATGGCAGAATACAAGCAGACAAAAATCGCATCGGAAACACTATACATTTATGCTCCCCTTGCCCACCGTCTGGGACTTTATAACATTAAAAGCAAACTTGAAGATTTAGGTTTAAAATATACAGAGCCGGCTGTTTATAATGATATTGTAAGCAAAATTAGAGAAACTAAAGAGCAGCAGGATGCGTATATAAACGACATTTCTGAAGTAATCAAAAAATCTCTTGATGCAGAAAACATTGATTATATTATAAAAGGGCGTCCAAAATCAATCTACTCGATCCGTAGAAAAATGCGTGCGCAAAACGTAAGTTTTGATGAAGTTTATGACAAATTTGCCCTGAGAATTGTATACAAAGCAGATCCGCATGATGAAAAGTTCATCGCTTGGAAAATTTATTCGATAGTAACTGATCATTACAGACCAAGCCCAAGCCGTTTACGTGACTGGATTTCATCTCCAAAATCAACCGGATATGAAGCGCTTCACATTACAGTTATGGGACCAAAAGGACGCTGGGTTGAAGTTCAGGTTCGAAGCGAGCGTATGGATGAAATTGCCGAAAAAGGTTACGCAGCGCATTACAAATATAAAAATGGCGCAACCGAAGAAAGCGGTCTTGATACCTGGCTGAATTTACTTCGTGAAGCGCTGGAAAACCCTGAAACTAATGCTGTAGACTTTGTTGAAGATTTTAAAATGAATTTATATTCAAAAGAAATCTTCGTTTTTACGCCAAAAGGAGAAATCAAATCACTGCCAAAAGGCGCAACATCTCTGGATTTTGCTTTCAGCATTCACTCTGAAATTGGAATTAAAACAAGAGGAACTCGCGTAAACGGGCGTCTTGTTCCTTTAAATCATGAATTAAAAAGCGGTGATCAGGTTGAAGTAATTACTTCTCCAAATCAAAAACCAACCGTAAACTGGCTGGAATATGTAACGACTTCGAGAGCAAAAAATAAAATTAAAAACGTTCTTAACGAGAACACCAAAAAAATTGGCGAGGAAGGAAAAGAATTACTTACCAGAAAACTAAAGCATTTAAAAATTACGCTTAACGAACAAGTAACAAACGAGTTAGTTAACTTTTTTAAATTAAAAACAAGTTTAGATTTATTTTACCGAGTTGGAATTGGCGCAATCGAAAATCAGCAGTTAAAAGATTACGCAGCACAAAAAAGCAATACGTTTATCAATTTCTTCAAAAATAAAATCAAAAGAAATAAAGATACAACTGCTGCAGAGGATATTCACAAACCAGTTATCAGCAGTAATTACGACATGCTGGTTTTTGGAACAGAGCATGACAAACTCGATTATAAACTTTCGCAATGCTGTAATCCAATTCCGGGTGATGATGTGTTTGGTTTCGTAACGATCAACGAAGGAATTAAAGTACATAAAAAAGACTGTCCAAATGCTATTGGAATGCAGTCTAACTATGCTTACCGAATTATGAGTGCTAAATGGATCGATTCTTCTCAGGAAGAATTTAAAGCCATTATCAATATTACAGGAATGGATGTTTTAGGACTTACCAATCAATTAACCCGTGTAATTTCGAATAATATGAGCGTTAATATTCAGAGTATTTCTTTGAGTACTGATGCCGGAATTTTTCACGGACAGGTTGCTGTTATTGTTCAAAACAATACCATTTTGAAAAAAATGATCAATGCCATTAAGAAAATTGACGGCGTTGATAAGGTTACAAGAGAGTACAGAACCTAACTTTTTAGGGAAACTATAAGAATTTTGTAACGAAACTTTAAACCCGAAACTTTTATTCATTAAAAATAAAAAATTATCTTTGCCGGATATGACACTTATTTCAACTGACAACACTAAGAATCAAGAAATTGTAAAAAATGTTTTTACATTGTATCTTGAACAAAAAGGGCATCGCAAAACTCCTGAGCGTTATGCTATACTTCAGGAAATTTACGATAGCGAGGAGCATTTTGATATAGAAAACCTATACATCAAAATGAAAAACAAAAACTATCGTGTGAGCAGGGCTACGCTTTACAACACGATCGAGTTATTGTTAGACTGCGCTTTGGTTAGAAAACATCAATTTGGACAAAATCAGGCTTACTACGAAAAATCATATTTTGATAAACAGCATGATCACATCATTATGACTGATTCGGGTGAAGTAATTGAATTTTGCGATCCAAGAATTCAAACCATCAAAAAGACTATCGAAGAAATTTTTGATATTGAAATCACAAATCATTCGCTTTATTTCTACGGAAATAAAAAACAAAACTCATAGTCTTTAAACAAAGACTTTTTCAAAAAATTAAAAAAAGAAAATTAACTACATAATCAGTAGGACAACTTAGATTGTCCCAACGCAAATTAAAACAGAATGACCGTAGATTTATTACTAGGATTACAATGGGGAGATGAAGGTAAAGGAAAAATTGTTGACGTTCTTACCTCAAACTATGATATTATTGCACGTTTCCAAGGTGGACCAAATGCAGGACATACATTAGAATTTGACGGAATTAAGCACGTATTAAGAACTATTCCTTCTGGAATTTTTCACAAAGATTCAGTAAATATCATCGGAAATGGAGTTGTAATTGATCCAGTAGTTTTTCAAAAAGAAATCGAAGGTTTAGAGAAATTCAACCTTGACATCAAAAAGAAATTAATTATTTCAAGAAAAGCGCATTTAATTTTACCAACTCACCGTTTGCTTGATGCAGCTTCTGAAGCTTCAAAAGGAAAAGCAAAAATTGGTTCTACTCTTAAAGGAATTGGACCAACTTACATGGACAAAACAGGCAGAAACGGTTTACGTGTTGGAGATATCGAATTAGAAGATTTTAAAGAGCGTTACAGATCATTGGCTGACAAACACGAAGCTATGATTGCTTTTTATGATGTAAACATTCAATACAACTTAGCTGAACTTGAAAAAGAGTTTTTTGAAGCTATTGAAGAATTAAAAAAATTAGATTTTATTGACAGTGAAGAATACATGCACCAGGCTCAAAAAGCAGGAAAGTCTATTCTTTGCGAAGGAGCTCAGGGATCATTGTTAGATGTTGATTTTGGAACTTATCCT
This sequence comes from Flavobacterium sp. 22659, assembly GCF_052044235.1. Lineage (NCBI taxonomy): Bacteria > Pseudomonadati > Bacteroidota > Flavobacteriia > Flavobacteriales > Flavobacteriaceae > Flavobacterium > Flavobacterium sp. 22659. The sequence continues at coordinate 68,882 of NZ_JBQEMU010000016.1, read as the reverse complement.
TTCGTAACTTCATCAAACACTACTGCTGCAGGAGCTTGTACTGGTTTAGGAATTGCTCCTAACAAAATCAAAGAAGTTTACGGAATTTTCAAAGCTTACGTTACTCGTGTAGGAAGCGGACCTTTTCCAACTGAACTTTTTGATGAAGTTGGTGCTACAATGGCAAGAGTTGGTAACGAATTTGGTTCTGTAACAGGAAGACAAAGACGCTGCGGATGGTTAGACCTTGTTGCTTTAAAATATGCAGTTCAGGTTAACGGAGTTACGCAGTTAATGATGATGAAAGGTGACGTTCTTTCTGGTTTTGAAACTTTAAAAGTTTGTACAGAGTACAACTACAAAGGACAAAACATTTCTCACTTTCCATACAACATCGAACCAGAAAATGTTACTCCGGTTTACAAAGAATTTAAAGGATGGAAACAAGATTTAACAGGCTTAACAAATTACGATCAACTGCCTGTTGAGCTAAAAGAATATATTGAGTTTATTGAAAAAGAAATCGAAGTGCCAATCAAAATTGTATCGGTTGGACCAGACAGAAAACAAACAATAACAAAATAATACATTTTAAACGCTCTGAAAATCAGGGCGTTTTTTTTTGAAACAATTTTCCAAATGAGAAAAAATCCAGAAATTGAAATAACAGACACCCAATTATTATCAGACAATTGGTATGTATTAAATAAAGTTACTTTTAACTATAAAAAAGAAAATGAAAAAACAGAATCGCATATTCGCGAAGTTTATGACCGTGGAAACGGCGCTGGAATATTACTATACAATACAGCTAAAAAGACAGTTATATTAACCAGGCAATTTCGATTGCCTACGTATCTTAACGGAAACAAAACCGGAATGATGATCGAGGTTTGTGCTGGACTTTTAGACAAAGACAATGCCGAACAGGCTATTATTCGCGAAACCGAAGAAGAAACAGGTTATCGCTTAAAAAAAGTCCAAAAAGTTATTGAAACCTACATGTCTCCGGGATCTGTAACAGAGATTTTGTATTTGTTTGTGGGAGAATATGACGAAAGCATGAAAGTAAGTTCTGGAGGCGGACTCGACGCTGAACAGGAAAATATCGAAGTTTTGGAATATACTTTTGATGAAGCTTATGCCATGATTGAATCTGGCGAGATTACTGATGCTAAAACTATTTTGTTATTACAGCATGCTAAAATAAAAGGACTTATTTAGATTTTTTAAGTATTTTTAGATTCTAAAATTGTGTAAATACCCAAAAAAGCTTTGTCAAAGTTTAAAACTTTGACAAAGCTTTTTTTATTATTTCGGATTCATATTTCAAATGAATGTTATAGCTGTAAAATGAAAATCCAGCAAACAATTCTAAGAATTGTGTAAGGCAAATTAACCGGTATAGTTATAATTTTATTTTCATAAAAATACGACCTTATGAAAAAGTTATATTATACAGCAAACGTACTACTTATTCTAATGTTAGGATTAATGGTTTCATGTAAAAAAAGCGATACTATAACCCTTACTGACAATACAGAAAAAGCAAAACCAAAGAAAACAATTGAACATAAGAAACCAGAATCTAGTGTTTCTTATCAATTTACAAATGCTAAAGAATGGCTGAAAACCAATGAAGCCGACAGTACAAAAATGGATATTGTTTACGCAGTAAACAGAACCGATAAAGCAAATCTTAAAAAACTGGATTCGATTGTAATTCCTTCCGATTTTAGCGGAGATCTGGTTTACTATCTTTCATTTCCATTACATGTTACTGCTTTAGAAGACGTATCTAAAATTATCATTTTCTCTTATCCTACGCAGACTTTTGCTGCTTACGAAAATGGTGAATTGGTTCGTACAGGTCCAACAAATATGGGAAGAAAAAAAGACCCAACTCCAACAGGATTATTTTTTACGAATTGGAAGGCAGAAAAAACAACAAGTACATTTAACGACGAATGGGAATTAAAATGGAATTTTAATATCGAAAATAAACTTGGTGTTGGTTTTCATCAATATGAACTGCCAGGTTATCCAGCTTCGCATTCCTGTTTAAGATTACTCGAAAAAGATGCCAAATATCTATACAAATTTGCCGATGAATGGGTTCTAAAAGATAAGGAAAATGTAAAGGTAAAAGGAACTCCAGTTGTTGTTTTTGGAAGTTATGATTTTGACGGCCCAAAACCGTGGCTGCAGCTGGCATCTGACCCAAAAGCTTTGAGTATTTCTGAAAATGAAATCGAAAATGAAGTAAAACCATTTATTCAAAAGATTTTGGAAAATCAAAAACTTAGAGAAACAGAACAACAGACTGCTGCGCTCTAAAATAAGACGTTTCTTTTGAAACAAATTTAGTTTTATTTACTATTTTAGTTTGCAAATATAAACTGTCAATCTTTAATATTAAATGTCGAAAAAAATATTCCTATTGTTTTTACTATCAGGTTATTTCGCCGCAGCGCAAACTAAAAATAACCCTAAATTAGAAACTTATACAAGCCGAAAAGAGATCTATGAAATAAAATACAATCCCCAACATTGGACAAAAAGTCCTCAAACAGAAACCTGGGATGTTGAGTTTCGAGATAAATACAATTTAATAAGTGCTTATTTTATTGAATACGATCATTTTATACCTGATAAAAAACTAAAAAGCACCATTGAAGAACAATACAAAGAATTTGGGGAAATCAAAAACCTAAAAATTTACAAGAAAAAAGTAAATAGTATTGAAGTAAATTACTTTGAGTGTGAGTTAGATTACAATGATTATTTATATAAATATCAAGGTTTTATCTACAGTGGAAAAGGCGGTTCTATACAATTACAGTATGGCGCTCAAGCCGAAGCCATTGAAAGAAATCAAAAGCTTATTGATGAATTGAATAATGGAATTTCAATTATTAATTAACAAAAAAGGCATAAGAAACTAAATCTTATGCCTTTTTTGATATTTGAAAAACTAAAAATTATCTAGAATAATTTGGAGCTTCTTTTGTAATAGTTACGTTATGTGGGTGACTTTCAGTGATTCCGCTTGATGTGATTCTAACAAAACGTCCTGTTTCCTGTAAAGTAGGAATATCTTTTGAACCGCAGTATCCCATACCTGCACGAAGACCTCCAATAAACTGAAGCATGCTTTCGTTTAATTCTCCTTTGTAAGGAACACGTCCAACGATTCCTTCTGGAACTAATTTTTTAACGTCGTCTTCGACATCTTGGAAATAACGGTCTTTTGAACCTGTCTGCATTGCCTCAACAGATCCCATTCCACGGTATGATTTGAATTTTCTTCCTTCAAAAATAATAGTTTCTCCAGGAGATTCTTTTGTTCCTGCTAATAATGAACCTAACATTACACAGTCAGCACCAGCAGCGATTGCTTTAGGAATATCTCCTGTATAACGAATTCCACCATCTGCAATAACAGGAACTCCAGTTCCTTTAATTGCCGCAGCAACTTCTAAAACCGCTGAAAATTGAGGAAAACCAACACCTGCAACGATACGTGTAGTACAGATTGAACCAGGTCCAATTCCAACTTTTACACCATCAGCACCGCTTTCTACTAAATATTTAGCAGCTTCCGGAGTTGCAATGTTTCCAACAATTACATCTATTTGAGGGAATTTTGATTTTACTTCTTTTAATACATTAACTACACCTTCAGTATGTCCGTGAGCTGTATCAATAATGATAGCATCTACTCCGGCAGCAACTAAAGCTTCAGCTCTTTGAACTGCATCTCCTGTAACGCCAATAGCAGCAGCAACTCTTAAACGACCAAATGAATCTTTGTTAGCGATTGGTTTTTGAGTCAGTTTTGTAATATCTCTAAACGTAATTAAACCAACTAATTCGTTTTGAGCATTTACAACTGGTAATTTTTCGATTTTATGACCTTGTAAAACTACTTCAGCCTGTTCTAATGAAGTTCCTTCGGCAACAGTAACTAAGTTTGAACTTGTCATTACCTCAGCGATTGGTCTTGCTCCATTTTTTTCGAAACGTAAGTCACGATTGGTAACAATTCCTTTAAGGATTTTGTTTTCGTCAACAATTGGAATACCGCCAATTCCGAATTCTTTCATAGCGTTTTTAGCATCTGCAATAGTTGAATTCGTTGGTAATGTTACCGGATCGATAATCATTCCTGCCTCAGCACGCTTCACTTTTCTAACTTTCGCAGCTTGCTGCTCGATCGTCATGTTTTTATGTAAAACTCCAATTCCGCCTTCTTGTGCCATAGCAATTGCCATTGCACTTTCGGTCACTGTATCCATAGCAGCAGATACAATCGGAACGTTTAATGTTATGTTTCTTGAGAATTTTGATTTGATACTCACTTCGCGGGGAAGCACATTCGAGTAGTTAGGTACTAATAATACATCGTCGTAAGTTAAACCTTCGCCGATAATCTTGGAGTTGTGTGCTATCATGGTGCAATTTCTAGTTGAATTGCGTGCAAATATAGTGAATAAATTGCTAACTTGAATACTAACTTATTCATAAATTTAACTTTACAGGAAAATACTTATGATTTTAGATTTGAAAAACTAAATTTCAAATTCCAAAAGAAAAACAAAAAATGACGTCTTTTTTTTGGAATTTGAGAACTAGGCTTCCAATGTAAAAATTGGAATTTTATTTTTTAGAATCCTGGATAATAAAGTTAAAACCAAATTGAAAGGCAATACTATTTGCTTTTGAAACATCTGTATATTCGAAAATATTATCTGCTAAAGCATAAATATTAAATTTCCCAATAGTTCCTGAAACTCCTAAACCAACATTTGTTTTAGAATACGGATCGATTGTATAAGTGGCTTTTACATCTAGTTTTTCTAAAATACTTCTTTTGTAAAAAGCGGTCAAAGCCAGATAAGGATCATTTGTAGGCATTGTCATTACAAACAATTGTGCCCCCGCTGCATTTAAATACCTTCTTTGATCTGGAACTTTGCAATTACACTCGCCGTCATATCTTGATTCACCAAAAGAATACTGAATAGAAGAATTAAACTTTACCGGACGCCATGTGGTGTATTTATCGTACAGTTTCTCTTCTGGTATAGCTTCTTTAAAATCGTCAAAAACATCTTTCGGTTCATTTACAGCGTTAAAAATTGGATTTACTCCATCGTACTGATACATTCCCTTATATCGTCTGGTTTCTACATCTTTTGATTGTCTTATAAATCCAACATCTAATATACTGGCTGTAAACTGCAGATTGTCTTTAAAATAATAGGTCAGTCCGGCATCAAACCCTAAACCAAGACTTCCGTTAAAAAAAGTATTGTGTGCTATATCACTTGGAATACTTCCTTCATATTCGTCTTTTCTAAATTTTGCAATTCCGGCTGTTTTAAGTTCTAAGTTAGAATCAATTATTTGCGTATACATGTTGGTTCCAGTGCCTTCACCTGTATATATATAGCCTGAATTTTTGGTTGAAGTAGCATTGGCTCCGCTTGAATAAATTTTAGCACGTCCTCCTAAAACAAGTTTCTCATTAAGTTTTTTATGAAATCCAACATGAAAAACGGAAAGCACCTCTGCACGAACATTTAAATCGCCCAAATTGAATGTTTTTCCAATATAATCACGGTTTCCGTCTACTGCCAAAATAGCGAGATCTTTTGGAAAATACATTAAAAAATCAAATTCCTGATAGACTCCAAATGAAACATAAGACTGACTCTCTCTTCCTCCTAATCTAAATCCGCCCGAAAAAATTTCTAACTGCTGGTTGACTTGCGTTTTATCATTTGATGCTGATTTATTGATAATGTTTCGGACTTTATCATTAAAATCTACACCATTATTGGCAAACAAATCATAAGCTGAAAAACTGCTTGAACCTGTATTTACAGAAACTCCAGACAAAAGCGGAACACCAAAATAATATTTATAAGAAACATCGGCACCCGGATTTACAAGTGACGACTGCGGAATTGACGTAAAGTTGTACAGAATTTGTTTATTTTGAGCAAAACAAGAAAACTGCACTATTAGTACTAAAATTAAAAGTGCTTTTCTCATTCGATTCTCATATAAGCGGTTGCACCTGATTTTAATTTTAAATTGCCTGATATGTCACCAGTTCCGGGGTCAACTGTTATAACAAAACCTATTTTTACAGTTTGTTTCAACATAGCCAGCCTGTCGCCTTCAAAAACTTCGGTTGGATATTTTATAATATTTACAGTGCCGTTGTACTGCGGCACATTCAAGGTAATAGTTTCTTTTGGCTGATCGTTTGCATCAATAAACGTTATTTCAACCTTAAACGCTCTGTTAAAAGTATTTTCAATTTCGAAATTGAGTTCAGCCTTGATCAGATCATCATTTAAAAACTTATTTTTAAAAACATCAAAATCTTCAACATCAGGAGGCAGGACATGTCCGGTTCCATCATCTTCAATTTGATCTGCTGCAACATTAAAATGCGCCACATTGGCCACAAATACAGGCTCTATTTTAAAATCATTTACCTGATCAAAATTTAAATCGCTGGAACAAGACAGAAAAAGAACTGCAGTAGATAATATTACTGAGATTCTTTGTATGAGATTTCGTTTCATTTTAATTTTATTAGAATACATAAAAACGCGTTTTATTGTCAGATATTACTTATTTTAATAAAATATTTTTAATGAAACTTTTAAGACTTATTTTGAAACTTTAAAAGTTCATTATTTTATACTGATTGACATTTCAATTATCAGGATTAACTTCCTCAAATTCCAGCCATAATTTAAAACCTTTCATAACATTTAGTTGTCAGCATTCTTTTTAATGAAACTTTCCAAATAATTTAGATGCTTCATTATAAGCGCTTTCAAAACTTAAAGAGTTAAGTCCTGTTATTTTTTTATTGGCAGTAAAATAAGAAACCAATTTTTCAGTCGGCATGTTTCCTGTTAGTTTGTCTGTCGCCATAGGACAGCCTCCAAAACCCTGAATTGCGCCGTCAAAACGGGTACATCCGGCTTTTGATGCAGCATCGATTTTTTCAAACCAGCTGTCAGGCGTTGTATGCAGATGCGCACCAAACTCGATTTCCGGATATTTCGGAATTAAATTCGAAAATAAATACGTAATAACATCTGGAGTTGAACTTCCAACTGTATCTGAAAGCGATAAAATTTTCACGCCCATTCCTGCCAGTTTCTCAGTCCATTCTGCCACAATTTCAACATTCCACGGGTCACCATACGGATTCCCGAAACCCATTGAAAGATAGGTTACTACTTCTTTATTTTTTTTATCGGCGATTTCCAGAATTTCTTCAAGAGTAATTAAAGATTCGGCGATCGTTTTATGTGTATTACGCATCTGAAAATTTTCAGATATCGAAAAAGGAAACCCTAAATATTGAATGGCATCATATCCAGAAGCCAGGGCTGCACCTTGTGTATTGGCAATTATCGAAAGAAGCTTACTGCTTGTTTGAGATAAATCTAATTCTGCAAGAACCTCAGCTGTATCCTGCATCTGCGGAATTGCTTTTGGAGATACAAAACTCCCAAAATCGATCGTGTCAAAACCTACACGAAGCAATGCTTGTATGTAAGTTACTTTATTTTTGGTTGGAATAAAAGTTTTGATGCCCTGCATGGCATCTCTTGGACATTCTATAATCTTGATCTCTTTATTCAAAGCTTATTCTTTAGTACATGCTAAGTTAGTTCCTTTTTTAAAGATAAAAAAGATAATTTTTTCTTATCAAAATTATTACACAATATTGTAATCTTTAATTTTATTACACAAAAAAGTAATAATTAATAATATTACCAAAAAATGTAATATTTAAAAACATTCCTTATATTTGTAATAGAAATTGTATACTATTTTACTTATATTTGAAGTTATGACTAGTGTAATTACAGGCGATATAATTGATTCGAGAAAAAACGAATCACAACATTGGGTAGAAGATTTAAAAAAGATCTTGTCTCCAATTGGCAAAACACCAGCTCAATGGGAAGTTTACAGAGGGGACGAATTTCAAATTGAAATTGAAAATCCTGAAGATGCTTTTTTGACTGCTGTTTTAATTAAAGCACATTTGAGATCCATTAAGTCTGATGCGCGAATGAGTATTGGTTTTGGAAATAAAACGCATTCTGCTGCTAAAATTTCCGAAAGTAACGGAACCGCTTTTATCAATTCTGGAGAACTTTTTGAAACTTTAAAAAAACAAAAAGTAACTTTAGCGATGCGTACGGGTGATACTGCTTTTGATGAAAAACTGAATTTAATGATTCAGCTGGCTTTGACTTTTATGGACAGCTGGCTTGTACAGTCGGCTGAATTTGTTGCAAAAGCAATAGAAAATCCAACACTTTCGCAGGAAGAATTGGGGCAGATATTAGGTATTAATCAAGCAGCAGTAAGCAGAAGACAAAAACGAGCTCAGTTTGATTTGGTCATGAATTTAGATCGATATTTTAAAACACAAATAAAACAACTTAAAGCCTCATGATTTTATTCGTAAAACTGTTTTTAGCCCATTTATTAGGCGATTTTATCTGGCAGCCCAATTCCTGGGTAGCCGACAAAGAGAGTAAAAAACATAAAAGTATTTACTTATATGTTCACATTTTTCTTCATGGAATCCTGGCCGCAATTTTGGCTGGAGAAATCAGTTTTATTCCTTATGCAGTTTTAATTGCTGTTACACACGGAATCATCGATTTAATCAAATTAAATTTTCAGAAAAAGAAAAATAAACGCACTTGGTTTGTTGCAGACCAAATTGCGCATATTTTAATTTTAATTGGTGTTGTGTTTTTATACGAAAACAAAACGGTTCCTAATTTCTGGACGAATAATGAATTCTGGATTTTTTTAACCGGGATTTTACTGCTTACTAAACCAGCATCCATTTTTATCAAAACGATAATTTCGATCTGGGCTCCAGAAAGTAAAATCGACAATCAGGACAATTCATTAATTGCGGCCGGAAATTATATTGGTATTCTGGAACGTTTATTTGTTTTCGGATTTATCCTAACTAATCATTTTGAAGCCATTGGATTTCTTTTAGCAGCCAAATCTATTTTTAGGTTTGGAGATTTAAAAGAAGCCAAAGACCGAAAACTAACCGAATATGTTTTAATTGGTACTTTAATCAGTTTTGGAGCCGCAATTCTCGCCGGATTAATCGTTCAGGCACTTCTTTTACAACTGCCCTAAAACTTTTTTGTTAATTGCTTTTATCAACGCTGGTCCTTCGTAAATAAATCCTGTGTACAATTGTACTAAACTTGCTCCTGCATTTAGTTTTTCAATCGCATCCTCGGCAGAATGAATTCCTCCTACCCCAATAATTGGGAATGCTTTGTTGCTTTTTTCTGAAAGAAAACGAATTACTTCTGTCGAACATTTTGTTAATGGTTTTCCAGATAAACCTCCCGTTTCAGATTGATTTGAAGATTGTAAACCTTCTCTCGAAATTGTAGTATTGGTTGCAATTACACCTGCAATCTGCGTTGTTTTTACAATATCGATAATGTCTAACAATTGCTCGTCAGTAAGGTCTGGAGCAATTTTTAGAAGAATTGGTTTTACTTTTTGAGTACTTGCTTTTTGTTTTTCAACATTTCTGTTCTGCAAAGTCTGCAATAAAGCAGTTAGAGGTTCTTTATCCTGTAATGCTCTCAAATTTGGAGTATTTGGCGAACTTACATTCACAACAAAATAATCAACATGATTGTATAAAGCGTCAAAACAAATGATGTAATCTTTAACAGCATCTTCGTTGTCGGTTACTTTGTTCTTTCCGATATTTCCTCCAATTAAAACTCCCGAATTTTTCTTCAAACGTTCTACTGCTTCGAGAACTCCGCCGTTATTAAACCCCATTCGGTTAATAATTGCCTGATCTTCTTTTAAGCGAAACAAACGTTTTTTAGGATTTCCTTCCTGACCAACCGGAGTTACGGTTCCAATTTCTATAAAACCGAAACCAAAATCTGAAAGCTCTTTATACAGTTTAGCATCTTTATCAAATCCTGCTGCAAGTCCAACCGGATTTTTAAATTTAATACCAAAAACTTCTCTTTCTAAACGGCTGTCTTTTACTTCATAAATTGATCTTATAATCGACGAAACTCCAGGGATTTTTGAAATGAATTTTACAAATGAAAAAGTAAAGTAATGCACTTCTTCAGGATCAAACCAAAAAAGTATCGGACGAATTATCAATTTATACATAAGAGTTGTGTTGTTGTTATTTTGGCTGCAAATTTAAATATTATAGTTTAAAAAGGTGCTTTTTTAGAAAAAACAAATAAATAAGAGGTTGCAAGTTATAAAATGAAACAACTTCAAGGCTCTCATTCTTCTTCTCTGGTTTTTTTATTATTTAATTTTGAAGCAATTACAAAAAATATTGCTACAATTTTTTAATTCAAAAATTAGAAATTATGCAAAATGAAAGGAAAGCAGACACCCGAATTCATCTAAGAAAAACAGCTTTTCTGGTAATAATATTTTGTTTAGCCGGTTATACCAAAATTTCAGCTCAGGAAAGTGTAGAAAAAAACTTTAGTCCGCATCATCAAATAGGCATTTCAATAAATCATGTTCATGTTTTTGAAGGCAGAGATGACGAAGGAAATCGTGAAGTATTAAGTCTGCCTGCATGGGGAATTGATTACACGTTTCAGTTTCATGAAAAATGGGCTCTTGGACTTCATACTGATTTTGTAATCGAAAAATTTAAAGTTGAGAAAGTTTATGCAAATGATGAAGATAAAGAAACTGTAGAACGAAGTTACCCTGTCGCTCCTGCTTTAATGGGAATTTATAAACCTAATGAACATTGGAGTTTTCTTTTAGGATTTGGAAGCGAATTTGCAAAAGAAGACAATTTTTTCCTGACGAGAGCGGGTATAGAATACGGTTATGAACTTCCTAAAAAATGGGAGATTTTTGGAACATTCAGCTATGATCTAAAATGGAATGCTTATGACAGCTGGGGAATTGGATTAGGAATTGCAAAAAACTTTGGAGGAAAATAAATTTTATACAACCCTATTGAACTTATGTACAACGCAGAAAAAACAAATCGTATTTCGAAAAATCTGGTTTTAGTTTTTATTTTATTAATTGGTTTTAGAGGATTGTCTCAGCAGGAAAAAGACACAACTAAACTCATGAATGTTCGATATGGCAGTAAAGGAATCGAATTGCAGACCAAAGACAATAAATTTCTTTTTCAATTGCAAAGCCGATTACAATTTCGTTTTTCTACTCCTTATGATACAGACCCTTTAACTTATGACGATTACAGTCAGGATGCCAAAACTACTTTTAAAATAAATCGAGCCAGACTAAAAGTTGGCGGTCATGCGTTTGAACCCTGGCTTAAATATTATTGGGAATACGAATTAAGTCAGTCCAATTTGCTTGATTTTAGAATAATGATTGAAAAATGGGATTGGCTGAGCTTTAAAGTCGGACAATGGAAAACAGAATTTACGCGCGAACGTTTTATAAGCAGCGGCGAACAACAAATGGTAGAACGGTCTCTTATTAACCGTCCTTTTACAGTTGATAGAGAATTAGGAGTTGAAGTATACGGTCATTTAAAAGGAACTGGTATTGCCGATTTTAATTATTGGTTTGCAGCCTTAACCGGAACAGGACGAGGCAGTACTTCTAACGACGATAATCATCTTATGTATTTTGGAAGAGCACAATGGAATTTCTTAGGTCGGTTTCTGGAGTTTGAAGGCTGTGATTTAGAGTTTCACGAAAAACCCACTCCTATTATTGCCTTTTCTGCTATAACTAACCGAAGTCCATATACTCGTTTTTCGCAAGCTGGCGGTGGTTCTCTAGACGGATTTGAAAATGGTTTACCGGGTCAGTACAGAGTGAATCAATGGAATCTTGAAACCGCTTTTATGTATCGTGGTTTTTCCTGGCAGAGCGAATGGCATACCAAAGAAATTATCGATAAATACAATAATAATGATATGACTGTTATGAAAGGCTATTACGTTCAGGCAGGGTATTTTTTTCATAATGTTTTTGAATGGTGGCCCAAACATTTGGAAATGGCAGCGAGACACGCCGCATATAGACCTGATTATTCCATAAGGCAAAATAGACAAGACGAATCTACATTAGCCTTTAACTGGTTCTTTAAAGGTCACAAAAACAAACTCACCTCTGAGGTAAGTTATTTTAGTTTTCAGGACAAGACACTTCCTTTAGAACAAGGCTGGCGATTTAGAATACAATGGGATATTTCATTATAAAATTCTTACTTCTTTTTCAAATACAAATTCTTTTTTTTAATAACTTTATACGACATAAAACACTGAAAATGAAAAATATAAGCAAAACAATAAAAAAAGCTGCAATTGTTTGTCTGTCCGGATCGTTTTTTTTGATTTCTATTGACAGCCTTGCACAACGTCGTGTTGGAGGCGGCGGAGGCGGTGTTCACAGACCTAGCGGCGGCGCTCACACAAGACCTGCAGCAACAAGGCCGGCCAATCAATCACGTCCGGCAACAAGACCTGCGGCGACAAGACCCGGATCTAACGGATCTGGAACAAAAGTTACAAGGCCAGCTAATGCATCAAACACAAAAATTAATAACAGAAACAATTCAGGTAACCGAAATTCCGGAAACATTAGAAACTCTGGCAACCGAAATACCAACATAAGCGGCAACACAGTTAACAGAAACAGAAACAATGTAAATATTAACGTTAATAACAGTGTTCATGTTCGTAATAACCGTAACACAATTGTGAGACCAGGACCTAGACCTTATGCACGTCCACCTTATGTATACGGAGGTTACAGATACAATTGTTATCATCCATATTTCCCACGTCCTTATGTTCCTTTTTATTGGGGTCCCGTTTGGCATCCGTGGGGCTTCTTTGCAGCCACATTAGCAGTCACAGCAATTGTGGTTAGTGTAGAAAGCACGCAGTATCATTATGATCAGGGAGTTTGGTACACTTCGACAAACGGAGGTTATACAGCTGTTCCCGCACCTGTTGGCGGTACAGTAAATAATATTCCAAGCGGTGCTGAAACAGTCAATACAGGAACCGTTAATAACTATTACTACGGAGGAACGTATTATGAAAAAGATGGAGAAAAATATACAGTAGTAGCACCAACAGCCGGAACTATAGTTGAAAACCTGCCAGAAGGAGGTGAAGAAGTTACTATTGGTGATGCTAAATATGTAAAATTTGGAGAAACCTATTATCAACCCGTAAAAATTGACGGGAAAGATAAATATGAAGTAGTTCAAGTTGAAAAAGAATAGATTAATTTTATTAATTCTATAAAATTACTATACTATTAAAAGTTATTTTTATAATTTTACCCATCTATTTGACAACCATACCATCAGACCAAAACTATTAACCATGAAAAATAAAACCTTTTGGATTTTCGCATTTCTGACCATCTTTATAATTTCCATTACTTATGGTGTAACTAAATTAATTTCACCTAAAGAAAAAGTAAAAGAAACAGCTTTAGAATGTCACGAAACACCAAATACTTCAGAACCATCGGCATTTAAACCTACCATCGAAAACAAAAATAAACCTTCAGGCAAAGCTCCGGAAGGCATGGTTTGGATTCCCGGAGGAGAATTCTCTATGGGAAGTAATGTTGAAGATGAAAGTTTATGCAGTATAAAAGGGGTTACAAAAGACGCTGCTCCTATTCATCGTGTTTATGTTGACGGATATTATATGGACAAAACTGAAGTTACAAATGAAGAATTTGAAAAATTTATAAAAGCGACTGGTTATGTTACTGTAGCTGAACAGAAACCAACTAAAGAAGAGTTTCCTACAGCTAATGAAGAAGATTTAATTACAGGTTCAGTGGTTTTTACTCCCACTCCTTCAGCAGTTAATTTAAATAATTTTCTGCAGTGGTGGCGTTACGAACCGGGCGCAGACTGGAAACATCCGGAAGGTCCGCAGAGCAATATTAAAGGAAAGGAAAAATACCCAGTCGTACATGTTGTATACGAAGATGCTGCTGCTTATGCTAAATGGGCAGGAAAAAGACTTCCAACCGAAGCAGAATGGGAATTTGCCGCACGCGGCGGAAAAACAGGAAACTTATATGCATGGGGAAATGATTTAAAACCAAAGGGAAAATTTCAGGCCAATATTTATCAAGGTCATTTTCCAATAAAAGATGGTGATACCGGCGAAGATGGTTTTAAAGGAATAGCTCCAACCGCGCAATTTGCACCAAATGCGTATGGCTTGTACGATATGGCCGGAAATGTATGGGAATGGGTGAATGACTGGTACAGTGTAGATTATTACAAATCATTAGCAGAAAGCGGTAAAACAGTCAAAAATCCACAGGGGCCAAATGCCTACTATGATCCTAATGACCCAACTGAAATAAAGCGCGTGCATCGCGGCGGTTCTTTTTTATGTACTGACCAGTACTGTACACGCTATATGGTTGGAACAAGAGGAAAAGGAGAAATCAGATCTGCCGCTAACCATGTTGGTTTTAGATGTGTAAAAAGTATATAAATTATAAAAAACAGTACGATAAAAGGATTCTAAACAGAATCCTTTTTCTATTTTTTGGAAGGCAGACAGCAAAATATACCTCCTGAAAAAAATGTTTATATTTGCTAAAAATAAAAAGAAATGCAACATATCATAGATCGTTTTATCAGTTATGTAACAATTGATACTGAATCAGATCCGAATTCGAAAACAACACCAAGTACAGAAAAACAATGGAATCTTGCCAATAAGTTAGTTGAAGAACTAAAAGCAATTGGATTAACAGATGTTACTATAGACGACAAAGCTTACATCATGGCAACACTGCCAAGCAATGTCGATCACGAAGTGCCTACAATTGGTTTTGTTTCTCATTTTGATACTTCACCAGATTTCAGCGGTGCCAATGTAAAGCCTCAAATAGTAGAGAATTACGACGGAAAAGATATTGTTTTAAATGCTGAAAAAAACATCATTTTATCTCCAGATTACTTTAAAGATTTATTACAATATAAAGGACAGACGATTATTACAACTGACGGAACTACCTTGTTAGGTGCTGATGATAAAGCCGGAATTACTGAAATTGTTTCGGCAATGGAATATTTAATTCAGCATCCGGAAATAAAGCATGGGAAAATCAGGATTGGTTTTACACCAGATGAAGAAATCGGTCGCGGCGCACATCATTTTGATGTTGAAAAATTTGGTGCTCAATGGGCTTATACTATGGACGGAAGCCAGATTGGCGAATTAGAATATGAAAACTTTAATGCTGCCGGAGCGAAAATTACTTTTAAAGGAAAAAGCGTTCATCCGGGTTATGCAAAAGGTAAAATGATTAATTCTATGCTTTTGGCCAATGAGTTTATCAACGAACTTCCAGAAGGAGAAACACCTCAGGAAACTAAAGGTTACGAAGGATTTTTTCACGTTCACCATTTAACAGGAAGTATTGAAGAAACTGTTTTAGAATTGATTATTCGTGATCACAACAAAAAGAAATTCGAAAAACGTAAAGAGCTGATTGAGAAAATTGCGAAAAAATTCAATAAAAAATTTGCAAAGAAATTTGGCGAAGATATTGTAATTACCGAGATAAGAGATCAATATTACAATATGAAGGAAAAAGTACTTCCGGTAAAACATATTGTGGATATTGCTGAAAAAGCGATGCGCGAATTAAACATAAAACCTATCATAAAACCAATTCGCGGCGGAACAGACGGTTCTCAGTTGTCTTTTATGGGGTTACCTTGTCCGAATATTTTTGCGGGCGGGCATAATTTCCACGGAAAATACGAATATGTTCCTGCAGAAAGCATTCAAAAAGCAACTGATGTAATTGTAAAAATTGCAGAATTGACTGCGATTCCAGGAGCTTTTGATGCGACAGAAAAACCTAAAAGAACAAAATAAAGTGGAAACGAATTCTGATAAAAAACACGTTTGGGACAAAGTCAATCAATGGGAAGAAGAACTTCTTTTTCTAAAATCAATCATTGACAAAACTGAACTGGTCGAAACCATAAAATGGGGAGGTCCAATTTATGTTTACAACAAAAAAAATGTTATCGGAATTGGAGGTTTTAAAAATTATTTTGCAATTTGGTTTCTAAATGGTGTATTTCTGAAAGATGAAAAAAAGAGACTGATAAATGCTCAGGAAGACAAAACAAAATCAATGCGTCAATGGCGTTTTACTTCAAAAGAAGAAGTAAACGAAAAAGAAGTTCTTGAGTATATTTTAGAAGCAATTGAAAATGAAAAAGAAGGAAAAGTCATAAAACCTTCAAAAAAAGAAACCATTGTTTCAGAACTTCTTGAAAAAGAGATGATTCAAAACCCGGCTTTAAAAGATGCTTTTGAAAAATTTACTCCTTATAAACAATACGAGTTTTTAGAATATATTGAAAGTGCAAAACAGGAAAAAACAAAACTCGCAAGAATCGAAAAAGTTATTGCGATGATTTTAGGAAATATTGGATTAAACGACAAATACAGATAGTTAAATTCCAATTTTTAAAATTACAAGCTATATGAGACCTTTGTCAAAGTTTAAAACTTTGACAAAGGTCTTTTTTTTACGTAAAGTAATGTCATTGCGAGGAACGAAGCAATCTCACGATGCTTATTACACATGCTTATGTTAGTGCGGTTGCTTCGTTCCTCCAATTACATTACATGCGTTTTGCTTAAACAAAAAATCCCAAACTCCTTTTTGGAATTTGGGATTTTTAAAGTATTGTAATTTAAAATTAAGCTTTCTTATTCAAAGCTGCGCTCAATTCTAAAGAAATAGCTGAACGCTCTAATTTTAATTTTCCTGACATAGTTTCGATTACTACAGTAGTTTCTGCTAATTCAGCAATTTTACCGTGAAATCCGCTTTTTGTTACTATTTTGTCACCTACTTTCAGGCTGCTTTCAAATTCTTTTTCGTTTTTAGCTCTTTTTTGCTGTGGTCTGATCATAAAGAAATAGATTACCACAAACATTAAAAGGAACGGTGCAAATTGACTTAATTGTCCCATAATTAAATTCTGTTTTTGATTTATATTAATATTTTCTTTTTGGAATTTTCTATTCTTAAACTGGAATTTCTTCTAAAATTACATTAACCCTCTTCCCACTTTCACCATTTTTTTACTGGCTTCAAGCTCTTTTACAAGATTATCTAAAATTCCGTTGATAAAAATACTGCTTTTTGGCGTAGAATACTCTTTTGCAATTTCTAAATATTCGTTAAGAGTTACTTTTACAGGAATCGAAGGGAATTTTAAGAATTCGCAAATTGCCATTTTCAGGATAATTGTATCGATTTCAGCAATCCTTTCACTGTCCCAATTTGGCGTTTTATCGTCGTATTCTTTTGCTAAAACAGCTTCGTTTAAAACAGTTCTTCTAAATAAATCTTTTGCAAAATCTTTATCCTCAACATCTTTATACAATTTAGGAACTCTAAATTCGTCTGGATTATCAGTTTTAATTGCTTTTAACTGCTTAATAATGTGCGTATTTACAACCGGAATATCATCAACCCAAGTTAATTTATCATCCTCCAAATATTCATATAATTTATCATTTGGAACAATAACTTCAGCAAATAAATCAGCAATAAACTGTTTGTCTTCTTCAAAAGTATTGACATTATTGCTCATATACTTTTTGTAAATATCACTTGCTTTAATATCATTTAAAAGCAAAATAATATAATCATCATTTAATGACCAGTTATTGATTTTACGGTTTTCTAAAGCAATGCTAAGGGAATTACTTTCGGCAAGAAGCTGAAAGATTTTGTTTTTAATGAACTTTTCGTTCGGATTACGTTCTGCTGGAGTTGCAAGATGTTTTTTGCTTGATAGATGTAAAAAAACTGATTCTTTTTTGCATATTTCAATCAATGAAGAAAGCATTATCAGATATAAGTCCTGAATATTATCAATACTGTAGAAAAGAAATTTTTCTTCTTTTTCCATATTATCAGAACCGCTTTGATGCATTGCATAAATGGACTGCATTACTTTAATGCGTATGTGTCTTCTATTTACCACCTCGTAAGAACATTTAAAAATTAGTCTGCAAAATTAGGAATTTCAATCCTGATATTAAAATTAATTCGTAAAAAAGTCGTGCTTTTAGATTAGAGTTTGCAGTCGCAGTCACCGTTTATAGTATTATATTAGGAATCAGATAAAAAAAAGTATCTGTTTACAGCAGTAAAGAATTGCATAAAAAAAGTCCCAGTCACAATTTTCAAAATCTGAAAACTCTGACTGAGACTGTAAACTAATACTAAAAAACTCTAAAAATTATTTCTTAGCGTTTTCGATTTTTCTTGCATCAATACGATTTTGAGCAATTGTAAGTGCCGCTTTATGAGTTGTGATTCCGTTTTTAGCAGCGTAATCTATAATTTCTAAAGTTGTATTATAGATATTTTCTGTTTTAGACATGATCTCAGCTTTGCCATAATGCTCTAATTCAGCATAAACATTGATGATTCCACCAGCATTAATTAAGAAATCCGGAGCGTATAAAATTCCTCTTTCTTGTAATCTTGCACCGTGAACATTTTCATCTGCTAACTGGTTGTTTGCAGCTCCGGCAATAACTTTAGCTTTAATTTTATCTACAGTATTGTCATTAATTGTTGCTCCCATTGCACATGGTGCATAAATATCTACATCGGCAGTATACAAATCTTCACCTGTATAAATAGCGGCATTGTATTTTGAAGCTGCCTGATATAATTTTTCTTCGTTGATATCAGTAATTGTAACTATCGCTCCTTCTTTAGTTAAATAATCAACCAAAGTTTCACCTACGTGGCCAATTCCCTGAACCAAAACTTTTTTACCTTCCAGAACATCAGAACCAAACTGACTTTTAGCAGCGGCTTTCATTCCTAAATAAACTCCGTAAGCTGTTACAGGAGAAGGATTTCCAGAACCGCCTCTTTCTTCAGAGATTCCGGTAACATAAGGCGTTACATCTCTTACAGTATCCATGTCTTTAGTTTCCATTCCAACATCTTCAGCTGTAATATATCTTCCGCTCAAAGAGTGTACAAATTCACCAAACTTACGCATTAATTCAGGCGTTTTTTGCGTTTTTGCATCTCCAATAATAACCGCTTTTCCACCGCCAATATTCAGACCGGTAATAGCTGATTTATAAGTCATACCTCTGGAAAGACGCAAAACATCGTTTAATGCTTCCCACTCGGTATTATAATTCCACATTCTTGTGCCTCCTAAGGCTGGTCCCATAACAGAATTATGAATACCAATAATTGCTTTTAAACCTGTATCTTTGTCATTACAAAATACAATTTGTTCGTGATCATCAAAAGATAACTGACCAAAAACAGGGTCCATTTTTTGAAGTTCCTTTCCAGTTGCGAAAGCTGCATTCATAGTGTTAGTTTTAATTTGTTTAAAAATTATGAATTCGTCAAAAAGACAATCCAAACATAAACAAAAAATACACATGTGCTAATTTTTTATCTATAAAATAACAATTTTACAATATAATTGTTTTGATTAAATTGCATTTTATTATAATTTTATTTAATAATAATTCATAATTCCCAATCAATTCAATATCGAATTTCTTAAAAAAATGAAAGAATTAAGCTATTTAAACAAATATTTCATCAAATATAAATACAGTTTTTCCTTAGGTATTTTAATCACCATAATCGCACAAATATTCTTTTTATTTACCCCAAAACTGGTGAGTCAGTCTTTTGATGTAATTGAGAAGTTTCTCAAATTATCAGAAACCGATAAAAAATCTTCTATAATAACAAACTTTTACGAGCAGGAACTAATTCATAACATCCTCTTAATTGTAGGAAGTGCTATTGTTGGAGGTTTCCTTACTTTTTTAATGAGACAAACTTTAATAGTAATGTCACGCCATATAGAATTTGATTTAAAAAATGAAGTTTTCAAGCAATACGAAAATCTTTCACAGAATTTCTACAAGCAAAATCGTACCGGAGATTTAATGAACCGTATAAGCGAAGACGTTTCAAAAGTCCGCATGTACGTTGGTCCTGCAGTAATGTATACCATAAATACAGTTATTCGTTTTGCTATTGTTATACTATATATGTATAGTGTTTCGCCGCTGCTTACCTTATATACTATTCTGCCGCTGCCAATTTTATCGTATTGTATTTTCAAACTAAGTTCAGAAATCAATAAGCGAAGCACAACATTTCAGCAATATCTTTCAAAAGTCTCAAGCTTTACTCAGGAAATATTTTCAGGAATCAGAGTCATCAAAGCCTATTCATTAGAAAATCAGCACCAAAATAATATGATTGAACTTTCAGACGAAAGCAAACGCAAAAGTTTAGATCTTGCTAAAGTACAATCGTTGTTTGGTCCTTTAATGATTGCTCTTATCGGAATCAGTAATCTGGTCGTAATTTATTTTGGAGGTGTTATGTACATCAACGGAACTATTCCAAATATTGGTACCATTGCCGAATTCATCTTATATGTTAACATGCTAACCTGGCCGGTTGCATCACTTGGATGGGTTTCATCTATGGTTCAGGAAGCAGAAGCTTCTCAGAAACGATTAAATGAATTTTTGAAGATTGAACCAGAAATCAAAAACAACAATCCAAATTCATCAGATATTCAGGGCGAGATTGCTTTTGAAAATGTTAATTATACTTATGAAGATACTAATATTGAAGCTTTAAAAGAGGTTTCATTTACGGTAAAAAAAGGAGAAACCCTTGCCATTTTAGGAAAAACAGGTTCTGGAAAATCAACAATATTGTCTTTAATTTCCCGCTTGTATGATGTTACCAGCGGAAAAATAACAATTGACGGAAATGAGATCAGCACTTTAAACCTAAATGATTTAAGAAACAGCATAGGAATTGTGCCTCAGGATGCCTTTTTATTTTCGGACACGATTAAAAATAACATCAAATTCGGAAATCAAAATGCGACTGATGAAGAAGTTATTGTTGCTGCCAAAAATGCTGTAGTTCACGATAATATCATCGCTTTTAATAAACAATATGATACAATTTTGGGCGAAAGAGGAATAACACTTTCCGGCGGACAAAAACAGCGTGTATCTATTGCAAGGGCAATTATAAAAAATCCGGCTATTTTACTTTTTGACGATTGTTTATCTGCGGTCGATACGGAAACCGAAGAAACAATTTTAAACAATTTATTCGAATTTTGTAAAGATAAAACTACAATAATTGTCAGTCATCGAGTTTCTTCGGCTAAAAATGCCGACAAAATTATTATTCTTGAAGATGGTAAGATTATTCAACAAGGCTCTCATAATCAATTAATAAATCAGGAAGGCTATTATGCGTCGTTATATTTAAAACAACTTTCGGAAAAAGAATTACTTTAATTGTTGCGTAATAGATAATTTTTTATGATTTTTGAGTACTATTAATTCCAAAAATGATAGAACGTATTATGAGAGAAAATGACATGTTAGAAAAAGAAGAGATTTTTTCTAAAGTATTACGAGCAGGAAGAAGAACTTATTTCTTTGATGTGAGAGCTACTAAAGCTGACGATTATTATATTACCATTACCGAAAGCAAAAAGTTTACTGAAGAAGATGGTTCTTTTCATTTTAAAAAACACAAAATTTATTTATACAAAGAAGATTTTAGTGCTTTTGCTGAAATATTAGAAGAAATGACTTCATACGTTTTGAACCACAAAGGCGAAGAAGTAATTTCTGAAAGACACCAAAAAGATTTTAAAAAAGAATACAGCTCTGATAAAGCAGAAACGCATAGATCAAGCTTTACCGATATTGATTTTGACGATATTTAGTCTTAATACAACCTTAAAAAATACAAGTCCAACATGTAACACATTTTGGGCTTTTTTTATACTTTAAAATTCTATAATTTTAGTAGATAATCAAATCTCAATTTTAGACTTTAGATTTAATTTATAATAAACTTGTAATGAAAAAAGTAATATTTTTAGTAACATTCGTTTTAATTACCGTTTCGGCATTGGCACAACAAACCGATTATGAAACCAAATCAAACATTCAATATTATAACACAGCTACAAATAAATCTGACAGTTACATTAACGAAAGATGTGTTCTCGATATTTATTATCCAAAAAATACAAAAGGCTTTGCCACTATTGTCTGGTTTCATGGCGGAGGATTAACGGGAGGAAGCAAAGAAATTCCGGAAGCTTTAAAAAATAAAGGCTTTGCTATTATTGGCGTAAACTATAGATTATCTCCAAAAGCAAAAGCAGCTAAAGCAATTGAAGACGCTGCTGCTGCAGTAAGCTGGACATTTAACAATATTGCTAATTATGGAGGAGATCCTTCTTTAATTTTCGTTTCAGGACATTCGGCAGGAGGATATTTAGGAATGATGATTGGCTTAGATAAAAAATGGCTGCAAAAAGAAGGAATCGATGCCAACAGAATTGCGGGACTTATTCCGTTTAGCGGACAATGTATTACCCATTTTGAAATTAGAAGAGAAAACGGAATTCCCGAAAAACAGCCAACAATTGATGCATTCGCACCTTTGTATCACGTTCGCGCTGATGCTCCGCCGCTTTTGTTGATTACAGGAGATCGTGAATTGGAAATGTTAGGCCGTTACGAAGAAAACGCTTATTTGGCAAGAATGATGAAACTAGTTGGACATACACAAACAAAACTATACGAATTAGACGGTTACGGTCACGGAATGACTGAACCTGCTTTTCCTTTATTGGTAAATGAAGTCAACCGAATTTTAAAAGAAAAACAAACTAAAAAATAAACATCATAATTCCACGGCAATGGAAACACAACTATTAATTTTACCGGGATTAGGAAATTCCGGAGAAAAACACTGGCAGACCTTTTGGCACGAAAAATTTAAAAATTCAATTCGTCTAGTTCAGGACAATTGGGATGAACCTGTACGCGAAGACTGGATTTTCCGTTTAAACGAAGCGGTTTCAAAACTTGAAAATCCAACTATTTTTGTAGCACACAGTCTGGCAGTTTCATTAGTATTGCACTGGGCAGAAACACATTCAAATAAAAATATAATTGGTGCCTTGCTTGTGGCTCCAGCCGATGTTGATTCACCGGAACATACACCGGATATTATCAGAAATTTTTCACCTATGCCGCTTTACAAACTACCTTTTCCATCAATAGTAGTAGCCAGCGAAAACGATCCTTACGCCTTATTCGAAAGAAAACAATATTTTGCAGAAAAATGGGGAAGTGATTTTGTAAACGTCGGTCAGCAAGGACACATAAATTCCGATTCTGATTTAAAATATTGGGAAGAAGGACAGGTTATTTTGCAACAGTTAATTTCTAAAATTAAATAGTTCGAAGTCTCAGTCTCAGTCTTCAGTCTCAGTTTACAGTTTTACACTGAGACTGAGACTGAAAACTGAAAACTAACCAATACGCAGTCCGTTTGGTATTTTAAAATCTGGGGCAAGTAAAATAACATCTCCCTCCTCGCCTACAGCTCCAAGAACAAGACATTCGCTCATAAATTTTCCAATTTGTTTTCTTGGAAAATTTACAACCGCCACTATCTGTCTGTTTACTAAATCTTCTTTGTTATATCGTTTTGTAATTTGTGCCGATGATTTTCGGATGCCAATTTCGGGACCAAAATCTATTGTAAGCTGAAAAGCAGGTTTTCTGGCTTCGGGAAAATCATTAACTTCAATGATTGTTCCTACGCGCATATCGGTTCTTTCAAACTCGTTCCAGGTTAAATCCATTTTTATTCTTTATTTACAAACCTATAAATTTTGTAACGAATACACCTAATTCTATAACCCATTTTTTGACTCTCGAATTAATTTTACGATACAGGTTTAGTAACTAACTAGAAAAAGATGTAACAATGGAAAATAGTATAATAAACTCAAATCCAACTCTAAGAGATTTAAATTTTGATATTCATCAATTAAATACAGATAAATATATAGAAACGGCCAAAAACGTAAAACTTTATGTAAAGGATTATGGAAAAGGAAAACCCGTTATTTTAATTCACGGATGGCCTCTTTCTAATGAAATGTGGGAATATCAAATTGATTTTTTGGTTAAAAATAATTACCGTGTAATTGCTTATGACCGTCGTGGTTTTGGTAAATCATCTCAGCCCTGGGATGGCTATGATTATGATACTCTGAGTGATGACTTAAGCGAAATTATAGAACAGTTAGAATTAGAAAATGTTACTTTAGTGGGCTTTTCGATGGGCGGCGGTGAGGTAATTCGTTATTTTAGCAGACATCAGGGAAAAGGCATTGCTAAAGTTGCTCTTATTTCGTCTATTATTCCATTTTTATTAAAAACTGAAGATAATCCAGAAGGACGTCCAAAAGAAAAAACCGAAGCAACTGCTGCCTCAATACATGAAGACAGAATAGGCTTTTTGGATAATTTTGGAAAAATATTTTTTGGCGTAAACATTATCAACAAACCTTTAAGCACGCCTTTGTTAGAATATTACAGAGATTTATGTTCTGCAGCTTCACCAAGAGCTACATTGCAATGTGCAGAATCTCTAAACACAACCGATTTTAGAGACGAACTGCATACTATTAAAGTTCCAACTTTAATTATACACGGAACCGACGATAAAAATGTTCCTATTGAAGTGAGTTCAGAAAAAACAGCAAAAGCCATAAAAGATAATACCTTTATTGTCTACGAAGGTGCACCACACGGCTTATTCTATACCGAAAAAGACAAATTAAATAAAGATTTACTTGAGTTCTTGGATTCATAAAATAAGTCAGCTGCAGATTACACAGACTAAAAGGATTTTTTGCAGATTAAATCTGTTATAAAATTTCAAAATCATTTTAATCTGTGCAATCTGTGGCAAAAAATTACTCATGGTCAGAAACAACATTTCTTCTTGTACACTTTCTTTTACAGAATTTTAAAGCTATTTTTGAGAATTAATATTCTATAAAATGGCACGAACTCCTTCAAATATGATTCCGCTTGGGACAATTGCTCCCGAATTTTATTTAAAAGATACTAATTCGAATAATGTCTATTCGTTTGAAGATTTAAAAGGATCAAAAGGAACTCTTGTTATTTTTATGTGCAATCACTGTCCGTTTGTGCTTCATGTTATCAACGAAATTGTCATGATTGCAAATGATTATCGTGTTCAGGGACTTGGAATTATTGCCATTTCAAGCAACGATATTATAAAATATCCCGAAGATTCTCCGGAATTAATGACTGATTTTGCTTTACAGCATAAAATAGATTTTCCTTATTTATTTGATGAAACTCAGGAAACTGCCAAAGCCTATGAGGCTGCCTGCACTCCTGATTTTTATTTATTTGACAATCAAAATAAGTTATTTTACAGAGGACAATTAGATGATTCAAGACCCGGAAACGGAATTCCGTTAAGCGGAACTGATTTAAGAAATGCTATTGACGCTTTGATTTATAACCGAATTTTAAACGAAATTCAAAAGCCTAGTATTGGATGTAACATCAAATGGAAATAAAGATATGTGCGCTTTAAAAAAAGTTTACTATCTTTGCTAACGAACAAACATTACTCATTGTGAGCACTATAACAATATTTACAGTTTCTGCTTTGCTGCTTTCTCTTACAAGAAGGCCGCTTTCTGCTGTATTTATTTCGCATAGTAAGGCCTTTATTAATTAGGCCTCCGTCTATTTCACTTTTCTTCTTTCAGGCGGAGGATTTACATCAGCTTAAACATTTACGTATTTGACAAAAATCAATTTTGGTCGGATATTTTTTTGTTTTTTCAAACTACACAATTTTCATTTAACAACCTATTTTTAATAGGATAAGGAAAGTTCGTTCTAAAGAATACAAAAGAAGAAAAATCATTCAAAAAAATTAATAACAATAAATTCAATATAGATATGAAACCAACACCTACATTCTCTAAAACAGATTATCAGTTCCTGAGAGAATTGATTTTAAAAAGTAAAAACTCAACAAATACAAAAGAAGCAAATCAGCTTTCACAAGAACTAGACCGCGCTGTAATAAGCAAAGAAAGCGATCTTGGCAATACAGTAATACGAATTAATTCTCTTGTTACAATCGAAGATGTAAAAGCAAATAAACAAATGAAAATTCAAATTGTTTTGCCTTCATCTGCAGATGTCAAGCAAGGCAAAATTTCGATTCTGGCACCTTTAAGCGTAGCTATTATTGGTTTTAAAGAAAATGACGAAGTCGATTGGGAATTACCGGCCGGCATTAAAACTTTAAAGATTGTAGCTGTAGATAACTCGGCTGTAGTACATCATTCTTAATTTTATAAAACACCTCATCATGTGAAGGTGTTTTTTTATATCTATTTGAAAAATAAAAAACCTGTTCAAAAAATACTGAACAGGTTTTTTATTATTTTGAATGTAAATTATAATTGCGAGTGAATATAATTTGTTATTGAAGCCATTTTTACATCATCAAGTTTTGCTTTCTTCTGCATGCGAACTAAAATTGGCTGCCAGTCTTCTTTGCTAAATTTAGTTGGCTCATATAATTTATGACATCTGGCACAACTATTCTCATACAAGTTTTTTCCTTCTGCAAGTTCAGGAGTTAATTCTACTGTCGGATTTGCTGGAGCTGCCGGAGTCGCAGAAGCTACAGAAGCAGATTTTGAAGAACCACATGCTGTTAAAAGCGCAGCTGCAAATACTGCACTTAATATTCTTAATTTCATCTTGTTTTTAAATTTAGTTTTCAAGTAAATTTAAAAAAAATCCCATTCGATAATCGAATGGGATTCTAGTTTAAAACAATTATAAATTGTCTTGTATATTCTTATTTTACGTCCATTAATTCAACGTCGAAAATCAAAGTTGCATGTGGCGGAATAACTCCACCTGCACCAGATGGTCCATAAGCTAAATCAGATGGAATTACAAAACGAGCTTTGTCTCCAACTTGTAATAAAGCAATACCTTCGTCCCATCCTTCGATAACCTGCCCAATTCCTAATTTAAATTCGATTGGTTTTTTACGCGGGTAAGATGAATCAAAAACTTTTCCGTTTTCTAAAGATCCTTCGTAGTGAACAGAAACTGTTTTTCCAGCTTCAGCTTTTTTACCTTCACCTTTTTGAATCATTTTGTAACGCAATCCGCTTTCAGTTCTATCAAAACCAGCTGCTAATTGTTCCATTTTTGCTTCAGATTCTGCTTTTAAAGCTGCTTCTCTTTTCATTCTGGCACCTTTTAAAGAAATAAAAGATTCAATTGCATTCCATTTTTGAGCTTCTTCACCAACTCTGATAATTTCTACAGACTCTAATGCATCACCTTGAGCAACAGCATCAACAATATCCTGTCCTTCAACTACATGTCCAAAAACAGTATGTTTTCCGTCTAACCAAGGAGTTGGGACATGTGTAATGAAAAATTGAGAACCATTAGTTCCAGGACCTGAATTTGCCATAGATAAAACTCCTGGACGGTCATGTTTTAAACTTGGTACAAATTCATCATCAAATTTATAACCCGGATCTCCAGTTCCAGTTCCTTTAGGACATCCACCCTGAATCATAAAATCAGCGATTACTCTGTGAAAGTTTAATCCGTCATAGAATTTTTGTCCCTGAGGTTTCACTTTATTCTCCATATTCCCTTCTGCAAGAGCAACAAAGTTTCCTACAGTTCCAGGTGTTAAATCGTGTGTAAGTTTTACTAAAATCGCACCTTTGCCAGTGTTGAATTTAGCATATATTCCGTTTTCCATTGTTGTTATTTTTTAATTGAACGCAAATTTACAAATTAATTTTTTAATCAATTTGTGCTTTCTGCTTTTTAGATTTTGATTTATAAGTCAGTCCGTAAACTGTTAATGATAATAACGATAAAACCATACAGCCAATCGTTACCGCATGCCATCCGCCCAGTTTCCACAACAATAATCCATAAGCAGATCCTGCAGCGGTTCCTAAAAAGCTAAACGACATAAATACCGTATTTAATCTGTTTCTGGCTTCTGGCAATAGAGAATAAACTCTGGTTTGATTTGAAATGTGAACACCCTGAATTCCAATATCAATAAACACAATTCCAATCGCTATTCCAATTACGCTTTCTATAGAAAAATAGAAAATCAAGAAGCTTATTAATATCAATAAACAACCGTAACCAACTGCAATTCTCGAATTTCCTTTATCTCCTATTTTTCCAACCAAAGGCGCTGCCAAAGCCCCGGAAGCTCCTACAATTCCAAATAAACCAATTGTAGCACTATTAAAGTGGAAAGGTTCTCCGGAAAGCAGTAAAACCATTGTGGTCCAGAAAGCACCAAACTGAGCAAAACTAAATACGTTGATTGCTGTAGCTTCACGTAAAACCGGCTGTGTTTTTATAAGGGTAAATAAAGATTGGATTAATTGCCCGTAAGTCCCTTTGAACTGAGGTTTATTTACAGGGAATTTATTTTGAATGACAAAAAAGATCAAAAGACAAATTCCGGCCGCGATATAAAACATCGATCTCCAGCCTAAAACTTCGCCAATAAATCCGCTTAAAGTTCTCGAAAGCAAAATTCCGACCAATAAACCACTCATGATAGTTCCGATAACTTTTCCTCGTTGTTCCGGCGTACTTAATGAAGCAGCTAAAGGTAAAATAAGCTGTGGCACAATTGAAGTGATTCCAATTAATAAAGAAGCTATCTGCAAAATAAGAAAACTTTTTGCTGTTGCAGCAATAAGCAATGCAATTACTGAGGCAAAAGTTGTAATTAAAATCTGCTTTTTGCGTTCTAATTTATCACCAAGCGGCACCATAAAAAACAACCCAATGGCATAACCGGCCTGAGTTAAATATGTTATAGTTCCGGCGCTGGCTTCGGGAATTTTAAATTCGTTTGCAATTAAAACAATTAAAGGCTGGCAGTAATAAAGATTTGCAACTATAAGACCAGTGCAAACTGCCATAAACAGTACATTAGTTTTTGATAAATTCATTTTGCAAAAATACCGATCTAATCTTAATCAAAACTTTAAAAAAGTTATAAAATTTTTAAATTTAAGATCAGATCAAGGTTTTCAAATGATAATTCTCTTGATTTTAAAACTTTTATGATTTTAGAAAATCTTCTCTTGCTGGACCAAAAACATCAGTCAGCATACCGCTTTCTAAACATACAACTCCATGTACTGCGTGCGGCGGAATGTAAAAACTGTCGCCTTCTTTTAAGGTTTCTGTTACGCCATTTATGGTTACATCAAATTTTCCGCTTGCCACATACGTAACCTGAGTATGATAATGTTCGTGTAAAACACCAATTCCACCAGTTTCAAAATGTACATTTACAAGCATAACTCTGTCATCAAAAGCCAGAATTTTGCGTTTGATTCCTTCGCCAACCACTTCCCACTCTATTTCGTCTCCTTTTATAAATTCTTTACTTGTTCCGATATTCTGCATAGCTTTCAAAATTGATTTTTACAAAAATAAGACATTTTGATGATTTGAGTTTATAACAGTTTTTTTGAAATAAAATCGCAGCTTGTTTTAATGGACTGAAAAGAATTTACAGCAAAATTATTTTCCTGTTCAACAAAAAAATGAACCATTCCGGCCTGTTTTGCTGCTGCAAAAAAAGGTTTAAAATCGATTAATCCAGATCCGACTTCGGTATTCAGCGCCTGATTTTGTTTATCCATATCTTTTACATGCCACATTTTAAAACGTCCCGGATTTTCTTTAAACAATTGCAGCGGATCATTTCCTGAACGGACAACCCAGTATAGATCTAACTCAAAACAAACAAGGTTTTTATCGGTTTCATTTAATAAAATCTCATAACCTGTAACACCATCATGTTTTTGAAATTCAAAATCGTGATTATGATAAGCTAATTTTAGTCCGGAATCGGCACACATTTTTGCTGCCTCATTTAATCGTGAAGCAATCTTTTTATAATCTTCAAGACTTTTTCTAAAAGGTTCATCAACCCAGGGAACAGTTAGAAATTCGCTTTTAAGAGTCTTTGCTGCTTCAATTGAAGCTATAAGCTCAGCAGTATTACCATCATATAAAAAGTTCCCTAAATTATAATGGCCGCTTACTGCTTTTAGATTATTTTCATCTAAAATGTTTTTTAATTCAACCGGAGATAATCCCCAAAATTGATCTTTAATCGAAAAGCCATACGTTTCTACATTTGTATATCCAGAAGCTGCAACTTTTTCTAAAACCGCTTTTACATTTTTTGGAAGTTCCTCCCTTAATGTGTACAACTGTAAACCAATCTCTTTTTTATCCATAGAAAATGCTAATGAAGGTAAAGCCAAAACTGTCGCTGCAGTCAGACTTGTATTTATAATAAAAGTTCTTCTTGTAATCATTTTTGATCTAATTTCAGAAAGTAATTTTAATATAAAAATTGATTTTCAAAGTTATTTGTGAAGTTTTGAAGGGCTGCTTTGGTTTCTTCATTTATAATTTTTCCCTCTGCATCTACTTTACCTCGAATGCCTTGTATTAATAATTGTGTATTATTATCAAATTTAGCTTCAAGGGTTTTCATAATCAGCAGGAGTTGTTCGTGTCCCATTTCTCCAGACGCCGAAGCGGTTATTAATCCCGTCTTTTTATTTGAAAAAATAGTAGTCGAAACAAACCATTCTAAAGCATTCTTTAAACTTCCAGGTAAACTGAACACGTATTCTGGAGTGCATATTATTACTCCGTCTGCCTCTTTTATTTTATTTCTTAATGATGCAACTTCTTTCGGAGGGTTTTCGGTATCCAAATCTGGATTAAAATGAGGAATGGTATCTAAATCTTCAAATATTTCGACTTCAAAACCTGTTTTAATTTGCTCTGAAATATGTTTTAGAATTTTATAATTACTTGAGTTTTTTCTTGTACTGCCGGTTATGGCTATAATTTTTATTGTTTGTGGAGACATGTTTAAATTTAAATTAGTTCTTTAAAAATAAACTTTTCATCATAATCAACTTCAAATTTTTCAAGAAAATTGATGTACTCTTCTCTAAATGTTTTCTTTTTATGATGTTGTTCTTGCTTCTGAATATAATCTATAACAGCATTTAATTGAGATTTACTATATGAAAATGCTCCATACCCTTCCTGCCATTCAAAATAACTGTTTATAAATTTATTTTCATTTATCCACTTTGATGAATTTTGTTTCACAGTTTTCATCAATTCTGATATGACTGCACAGGCCTTATACCAATCAAAATAGGAACATGATCTGAAACGCCATTTGTAGCCAAAAGTTTATGATTATTATTCTTTATGATTCCAGAAATATACTTGAACAATTCATCTCTCCAGTTTTTGTGAATAATTGCTTTTCTGTATTTCACAGCAAAAACAAAATGAATATGTATTTGCGTATAGGTGTTTGCCATTTTATACAGTCCCTACGGGACATTGATTCTATATAATTATTTTTTTCTACCGATATTTTATTCCTAGCGGAATAATTTTTACATCGCAAACATAACAAAAAAAAGAAAGAATTATCTTTCTTTTTTTTTTTATTAACTTATCATTTATCTGTTCCGTTAGGAACAAAATATTGGTAGATTTTTTTTATTAATATAATCGCAGCAAATATGTTCCGCTAGGAACAAAATATCGGCAGCCAAGAATTATCGTAACATATTTTGTCCCGTAGGGACTACATCTATTTTGCTGTCAGCAAATTCATTCCCTGTATTTTTTGAGAATCAATAGCCTGAGGAGGATAGTTTTGTTTTTCTTTTCGAGTTGAAGTTACTTTTCCATCCTTGTTTACATATACATAATTGTAATCCCAATAGTTTTGTCCGGCAATTCTGGGACCATTCGAATTATCTTCATTAAGGAAAACCTGATCTGCATATACAAGAATTTCTCCGTTTTCGTTATCAGCTAAAGTCCTTACGGGAGATCCATAGGTCTTGATTAATTTTGATTTGTTTTCTCCTACTGAAACATCCATCGAATTTTTAGTACTTGAGCAAGAAACGTGGAGAGTAAATATAACGGTCATTAGTAGTATCTTTTTCATAAAAGTTAGTTTTATATATTGGTTTTAATCTGTCATTCAAAGAATTAAGCATTGTAATGATACTTGAAATTAGTAAAAAATTATTTACACAATTATTTTTTAATGTTATATAATTATCATTTAACATATTGATAAACAACATATTAATTTCAAAAACAATCAATTATAAAATCTTCTGGCAACTATTTAAGATTTGGAATTATTTACTTTTTGTTTTTTAGAATGCCAATTATTAACTTGTATCTTTGCATCCTAGAATAATTAGAGAAGAAAATGCGAATTGACATTATAACGGTTTTGCCAGAATTATTAAGAAGTCCGTTTGAGGCTTCGATTATGAAACGTGCTATTGACAAAGGTTTGGTTGAAGTACATTTTCATAATTTGCGTGACTATACAACCAACAAACAAAAAAGCGTAGATGATTATCAGTTTGGCGGAGGCGCCGGAATGGTCATGATGATACAGCCAATTGACGATTGTATTACACATTTAAAAAGTGAGCGTGAATACGACGAAATCATTTATATGTCTCCAGACGGTGAAACTTTAAACCAAAAAATGGCCAACAAAATGTCAATGTATGAAAACATAATTATTTTATGCGGACATTATAAAGGTGTAGATCAGCGCGTAAGAGATCATTTTATTACCAAAGAAATTTCTATTGGTGATTATGTTTTATCTGGCGGAGAATTAGGTGCTTTGGTTTTATCTGATGCTTTGATTCGTTTAATTCCGGGTGTTTTAAGTGATGAAACTTCAGCCTTAACGGATAGTTTTCAGGATAATTTACTTTCTGGACCTATATATACAAGACCAGCCGATTATAAAGGATGGAAAGTTCCCGAAGTTTTAACCAGCGGACATGCTGCTAAAATCGAAAAATGGCGTGAAGATGCCGCATACGAACATACTAAAAACAGACGACCAGATTTATTGGAAGAGCATTAAAAAGTATTCAGTCACGGTTTTCAGTTTTCAGTAATTGAGACTGAAAGCTAGGACTAAATAAAATTCAGCCGTCGTAATTCATTGAAATAACCGTTCTATTTGTTAGTTCTATATCTAAAATATGATCTTGCGAAAAAGTGTCTCCTGCAGAAATTAAAGTTTCAATATCTGATGAATTATTAATCGTTAATTGAATATTGTAAATATCTAAAGTATCATACCAATCATCATTTGCCTGTTCTTCTGTAAATTCATTGTTTTGATTATAAAATTCAATTAATTCATTTTTGCAATCTGCAAGCCAATTGAGTTGTTCAAAAATTATATCTGAATATTTTTCAATATCTAAATCAGGGGTATATATCGAGATTTTTCCTTTTACATTTTTATTAAATATTACAATCTCCTTTTGAGGGATTTCAAACTTGCCTTTATCTTCTTTAGAAATTTGAAAATCTGATAGAGTAAGTTTTGGCAATTCTTTCTTTTCCTTAAGTTTTCTAATATCTTTTATGATAAAATTATTTCCATGTGATTTGGCTTTTTGTTCCATCACATATAATTTAGAAACCTCTTTACTATTACTCAAATCTACCGTTTCTTTAAAAACGTCATAAGCTGATTTATGAAAACCTAAAAGAATATATACATTTGAAAGTACTAAGTTGTCTTCTTTAGTTCTATCCACATCCTCCAATTCATAAAGCAGATCATAAATATTTTCCACACTTTCTTTTGAGCTGTTTGATTCTCTAAATGCATTAGAAAACTCAATATATTGTTTCAGATAATTTTTCTCCATCCTAATTTTATCTTATAATTACAGTCTGTATTATTACGAATATAGGATTTCTATTTATCAAAAGTAAATGAATACGTATGTTTTACATTTTTTAAAAAGAAAAAACCTGGAAAGTGAAACTAAAAACTTAGACTAACAATCATTTTATCAGATAGTTAAAATAATTTTCAATTTATAATTCATAATTTATAATTATTTTCTACATTTGCACCCGAATTAGACCAACCTCTGGCGAAATACGTGAATGTTGCTTTATATAAAACT
This sequence comes from Flavobacterium sp. 22659, assembly GCF_052044235.1. Classification (NCBI taxonomy): domain Bacteria; kingdom Pseudomonadati; phylum Bacteroidota; class Flavobacteriia; order Flavobacteriales; family Flavobacteriaceae; genus Flavobacterium; species Flavobacterium sp. 22659. The sequence continues at coordinate 34,750 of NZ_JBQEMU010000016.1, read as the reverse complement.
ATAATAATAAAATTATCATGGCAGATTTATTAAAATTCGTTCAAAACGAATTCGTTGCTAAAAAAGATTTCCCAGATTTCGGAGCTGGAGACACAATCACTGTTTTCTACGAAATTAAAGAGGGTGAAAAAACAAGAACTCAGTTTTTTAAAGGAGTTGTTATTCAAAGAAGAGGTTCTGGAACTACAGAAACTTTCACGATTCGTAAAATGTCTGGAGCTATTGGAGTTGAGCGTATCTTCCCAGTAAACTTACCAGCTTTACAAAAAATCGAAATCAACAAAAAAGGTGCAGTTCGTAGAGCTAGAATTTTCTACTTCAGAGAACTTACTGGTAAAAAAGCTAAGATTAAAGATAAAAGAAGATAATCATTTATCTAATTGTTATAAAAAACTCGTTTCATATCATTTGAAACGAGTTTTTTTTATGTCTTTTTCTTTCCTAATATCAAAACCGTAATTTTTTAATAGCAAAATCATCGATTTGACAATTTAATGAGCACGAAATAACAATCTGATAAAACATGCTTTTCTAACTAAAACTACACCGTTTTCGGACTGTTTTTATTATATTTGCTCCGCTCGTTTTTGAGCCGACTTTTACCTTTACATCGCCATTCTTGTGACGACACGATTATAAAAAAAGAAAAAAAAATGACACAGAATTCAAAAATTTTTTACACCTTAACTGATGAGGCGCCATTATTAGCGACTTATTCTTTATTACCTATTGTCCAAGCTTTTACTTCTACAGCTGGTATTGCTATTGAAACTAGAGACATCTCTTTGGCAGGAAGAATTTTATCTAATTTCCCTGAATCTTTAACAGATGCTCAAAAAACAGGAGATGCTCTTGCAGAACTTGGCCAATTAGCAACTCAGCCAGAAGCTAACATTATTAAATTACCAAACATTTCAGCATCTGTACCGCAATTAAAAGCGGCTATTGCTGAATTACAATCACATGGTTATAATGTTCCTAATTACCCGGAAGATCCACAAAACGATTCTGAAAAGGAAATTAAAGCAAAATATGCAAAAGTATTAGGTTCTGCAGTAAACCCTGTTTTACGCGAAGGTAACTCAGATCGTAGAGCGCCAAGAGCCGTTAAAAACTTTGCAAAAGCAAATCCACACTCAATGGGTGCATGGTCTGCTGACTCAAAAACAAAGGTAGCTTCTATGTCAAACGGTGATTTCTATGGAAGCGAAAAATCACTAACTGTAAATGACGCTAATGATGTAAAAATTGAATTCGTTGCTAAAGACGGAACTACAACTGTTTTAAAAGCAAGTACTCCGCTAAAAGCAGGTGAAATTATTGACAGCTCAGTTTTAAGTGTAAATAAATTAAAAGCTTTTGCTGCGGATGTAATCGCTGAGGCTAAAGCTGCAGGAGTTTTACTTTCTGTACACTTAAAAGCTACAATGATGAAAGTTTCTGATCCAATTATCTTTGGCGCTATCGTTGAAGTATATTTTGCAGATGTTTTCAAAAAATACGCTTCTTTATTTGCTGAATTAAACGTTGATACAAGAAACGGTTTAGGCGATATCTACGCTAAAATTGCCGGAAGACCAGAACAGGCAGAAGTTGAAGCTGCTATCGATCAGGCAATCGCTGACGGACCAGCTTTAGCAATGGTTAATTCTGATAAAGGAATTACAAACTTACACGTTCCATCTGACGTAATTGTTGATGCTTCTATGCCGGCAATGATTCGTACTTCTGGACAAATGTGGAACAAAGAAGGAAAAGCACAAGATACATTCGCTGTTATTCCAGACAGATCTTATGCTGGTGTTTATACTGCAACTATCGATTTCTGTAAAAAACACGGTGCTTTTGATCCAAAAACAATGGGAAGTGTTCCAAACGTTGGATTAATGGCTCAAAAAGCAGAAGAATACGGATCTCACGACAAAACTTTCCAAATTAAAGGAGATGGTGTTGTACGTGTGGTTGACCAAAACGGAAATGTTCTAATGGAACAAAACGTTGAAGCAAACGATATTTTCAGAATGTGTCAGGCAAAAGACGCTCCTATTCAGGACTGGGTTAAATTGGCTGTAAACAGAGCTCGTTTATCTGATACTCCTGCTGTTTTCTGGTTAGACGAAAACAGAGCACACGATAGAGAATTGATCGTAAAAGTTCAAAAATACCTTAAAGATTACGATACTACAAACTTAGATATCCGTATTTTAAACCCAATTGCTGCTACAGAATTTACTTTAGACAGAATCATCAAAGGTTTAGATACAATTTCTGTAACTGGAAACGTTTTACGTGACTATTTAACAGATTTATTCCCAATTTTAGAATTAGGAACTTCTGCAAAAATGTTATCTATCGTTCCTTTAATGAACGGTGGTGGATTGTTTGAAACTGGTGCTGGAGGATCTGCTCCAAAACACGTTGAGCAATTTACAGAAGAAGGATACTTACGTTGGGATTCTCTTGGAGAATTTTTAGCTCTTGGTGCTTCATTAGAGCATTTAGGACAAACTTTAGACAATTCTAAAGCAATTGTTTTATCTGAAACTTTAGATCAGGCAAACGATAAATTCTTAGCAAACGATAAATCTCCAGCTCGTAAAGTTGGTCAGATTGATAACCGTGGATCTCACTTTTATTTAGCATTCTACTGGGCTCAGGCTTTAGCTGCTCAGGACAAAGATGCTGAATTGAAAGCGATCTTTACTCCAATTGCTGCTGAATTTGAAGCAAACGAAGCTAAGATCGATGCTGAATTAATTGCTGCACAAGGTAAAGCTCAAAACATTGGCGGTTATTACCAGCCAACTCCTGAGTTAGTAAGCAAAGCAATGCGTCCTAGTGAAACATTTAATGCTATTATTGCTAAAATCAAATAATTTAAACGCGCTTCTGTGCGTTTAACAAATATTGAAAAGGACAACTCACAAAGTTGTCCTTTTTTTATTCTTAACTTATGTTTAACAAAAGTTCGTCTGCAATATTTAGTAAGAATTACTATCTATGTATATCAAAACCAGCACAATGATTACAAAAAAAATCAGCCTTTTTCTAATTATTATCTTTACGACTTTTACTTCTTTTTCTCAGGATAAATTTACACTAAGCGGTACTATAAAGGATTCTAAAAACAACGAAACCTTAATTGGTGTCAATATTTATATTCCAGCTTTAAAAATAGGAACAACCACAAACGAATACGGTTTTTATTCTATAACAGTGCCGCGGGGTGAACATCAAATAGAAATTAGTTACATAGGTTATCAAACCATTCAGCAGACTATCAATTTAAATCAAAATACTAAGAATAATTTTTATATCAGCGAAAGCGGCGAAGAACTGCAAGAAGTTATTATAACCGATAATAAAGGCAAAATAAACATCAAATCGCCAGAAATGAGCGTGAATAAACTCTCTATTTCAACCATAAAAAAAATGCCGGTAGTTTTAGGAGAAGTCGATGTTTTAAAATCGATTTTATTACTTCCCGGTGTTACAAATGCCGGCGAAGGCGCATCAGGATTTAATGTTCGGGGCGGTGGTGCTGACCAAAATTTAATTTTATTGGATGAAGCTACAATTTTTAATTCATCACACGTTTTCGGGTTCTTCTCAGTCTTTAATCCAGATGCCATTAAAGATTTAAAATTATACAAAGGAGGTATTCCGGCACGTTTTGGAGGAAGAGCTTCATCTGTTCTGGAAATTTACCAGAAAGACGGAAGCAGTAAAGATTTTCATATAAACGGAGGAATTGGTTTAATATCCAGCCGTCTTCTTGTTGAAGGTCCAATTGTAAAAGACAAAGGTTCTTTTTTAATTGGAGGACGTGGTTCTTATGCCCATTTGTTTTTAAAACTTTCTGAAGACAACAAAGACAACTCCGCTTATTTTTACGATTTAAATGCAAAATTCAGCTACAAATTAAACGATAATAACAGCTTATATTTATCCGGATATTTTGGACGCGATGTTTTCAGTCTGAATAAAAGTTTTACCAATATTTATGGAAATTCAACTTTAAATCTTCGCTGGAATCATTTATACTCAAATAAATTATTTTCGAATTTATCTTTAATTTACAGTGACTATTATTATGGACTTGATCTGGATTTTGTAGGTTTTAAATGGGATTCAGGAATCAAAAACTACAATATCAAATACGATTTCAAACATTATATTTCAGATAAATTCAAATTGAATTATGGTTTAAATGGAATTTATTATGAATTTAATCCGGGAACAATTAAACCAAGCAGTACTGATTCAGGAATTAATCCGGATCAATTAGATAAAAAATACGCTTTTGAACCTTCGGTTTACTTAGATGCCGAAAATCAGCTTTCTAAAAAAATTACGGTTGCTTACGGTTTACGATACAGTTTATTTTATCGTCTGGGTTCGTCAACTGTTAATTATTACGACAATAACAGTCCTGTTGTTTTTAATTCTGATATGCAGATTTATGAAAAAGGAACTCCTGTTTCAACAAAATATTTTGGCAAAAACAAAGTAATTCAGCATTATAACAATCTAGAACCGCGACTTGCCATATCGTATCAATTAAATGAAGATCAGTCAATAAAAGCGAGTTATAATCGAATGGCGCAATATCTTCAGTTAATTTCAAACACCTCATCTCCTACTCCGCTTGATGTCTGGATGCCAAGTGATAATTACATCAAACCACAGATTGCAGATCAGGTGGCTTTAGGGTATTTCCGAAATATTAAAGGAGGAGATTATTCACTTGAAGTTGAAACTTTTTACAAAAAAATTCAAAACAGGCTGGATTATATAGACGGTGCCGATTTAATTGCAAATAATGCTATCGAGCAGGTAATTTTAAACGGAAGAATGCGTGCTTACGGTCTCGAAATTATGGTAAAGAAAAACACTGGAAAATTCAACGGCTGGATTTCTTATACTTTATCAAAATCTGAACAGCAGACACCAGGAAGAACTCCTGAAGAAATTGGAATTAATGATGGTCAATGGTACAGCTCTGCTTATGACAAAACGCATAATCTGGCTGTAACATCTGCTTATAATTTAAATGAAAAATGGTCATTTGGCGCTAACTTTGTTTTACAATCCGGACAGCCGGTTACGTATCCAAACGGGCAGTATGAATATTTAGGAATTACAGTTCCAAGTTACGGTTTACGAAATGAGAATCGTCTTCCTGCTTATCACCATTTAGATATTTCGGCAACTTTAACACCAAGAAAAAATAAAGACCGAAACTGGAAAGGCGAATGGGTTTTCAGTATTTATAATTTATATAACCGAAGCAACGCTGCTTCTATTAATTTCAGACAGAATTCTGATACAGGAATAAACGAAGCTGTACGATTTTCAATATTTGGTATAGTGCCTGCAGTCAGCTACAATTTTAAATTTTAAACACAATTTTTCACAAGTGAAAATTAATACAATATGAAAAAAGTAATTTTATTAATCGTCTTACTTTCCTCATCTTTCTTCATTAGTTGTGAAGATGTTGTCGATGTTGATCTCGACACTGCACCTCCAAAACTAGTGATCGAAGCAGCAATAAATTGGGAGAAAGGCACAACGGGAAAACAACAGGTTATAAAATTAACAACAACAACTGGTTATTTTGAAAATACAATTCCAACAGTTTCCGGAGCAGTAGTTTATATAAAAAACAGCAGCGGCAAGCAGTTTAATTTTATTGAAATTCAAAAAACCGGCCGTTATATATGCAATGATTTTATTCCAAAAATTAACGAAACATATACCTTAACAGTAACCAATGGCGGAAATACTTATACTGCAGCAGAAATATTAAAATCTGTAGCGCCAATTACCCGAATTGAACAAAATAATGAAGGAGGATTTACCGGAAAAGATATTGAAGTAAGAGCGTATTATAATGATCCGCCAGATGAGGACAATTTTTATTTGTATAAATATCTATATTCTAACAAAATAACTTCGAATTATTATGTAGATGAAGATAAGTTTTTTCAGGGAAATGAATTTTTCAGCGTTTCAGATGATGATGATCTAAAACCTGGCGATGAAATTGAAATTACTCACATTGGCATTTCAAAACAATACTACAATTACATGAGCATTTTAGTAAGCATTGCCGGGAGTAATACCGGTGGACCGTTTCAATCTCCTCCTGCAACTGTAAAAGGAAATATTATCAATACAACAGACAAAGCAAATTATCCGTTAGGGTATTTTTCATTAAGCGAAAAACAAACAAAAAAATTCACAATACAATAGAAATATGGAAGCTAGAATTGAGACTTTGAATGAAAAAAAACTCATCGGAAAACATATTGAAATGTCTTTTATAGAAAATAAAACATTTGAATTATGGAGCAGTTTTATGCCCAGCCGTAAGAAGATCAAAAATACTATTGACGATAATTTATATTCACTTGAGGTTTATACTTTAGATCATTTTGATAATTTTGATCCTTCTAAAACATTTCAAAAATGGGCCGCCGTTGAAGTCCAAGATTTAGATACTATTCCAGATAACCTGGAAACTTTAATTGTTCCGGATGGCTTATATGCCGTTTTTGTTCATTACGGACCAGCCTCAGAAGCACACAAAACCTATCATCCTATTTTTACAGAATGGCTTCCAAATTCAAAATATACTGTTGATAACAGACCGCATTTTGCCGTAATGGACCATAAATACAAAAAAGATGATCCAGACTCTGAAGAGGAAATATGGATCCCTATAAAAAACAGAGATTGATTTTCCGGCAGTGAATTATTCTTCTTAACTTTCAGCTAAAAAAACATGTTAATCGAAACACTAAAAATACTTTTTAATAGAGATTTAAATAAATTGAAATTCGAAATTGAATCGTATGAATACGAAAACCACATTTGGGACATTGAAAAAAACATTTCTAATTCTGGCGGTAATCTTTGCCTGCATTTAATTGGAAACATCAATACTTACATTGGAGCCGAAATTGGAAAAACAGGATACATTAGAAACCGTCCTTTAGAATTTTCTCTAAAAGATGTGCCGAGATCAGAATTAATCCAAAAAATTGAAGACACCATTTTAGTTGTAAACAATGCACTGGATTCTTTAACCGAAGATGATTTAACGGCAGTTTATCCGCAGATTGTTTTTGAAAAAGAAATGACAACCGGATTTTTCTTAGTTCATCTTGCTACACATTTAGGTTATCATTTAGGTCAGATTAATTATCACAGAAGACTGCTTGATTAATCGTGCAGACAAAAAAACGGCTAAAACAGCAAAACCTCAACATATGTAAATGTTTTAAAAATTAGAATTACGAAACCTTTGTATTCTTAATTTTAATTTTTAAAACATGAAACATTTAATTTCCCTTTTATTATGCATTTTCACATTCCAGACAAAAGCGCAAACTTTTAAAAATCCTGATTCTTTATTTAATCCCACTCCGTATGGTTTCAGTCATGCATCTTCTGTAAAAACACCTGGAGAGCTGGTTTATATTTCAGGTCAGAGCGGTGGTTTAGGCAAAGAACATATTTTAAGCCCCGACTTTAGAGAGCAAGTTCAAACGGCTTTAAAAAACCTGACAACGATTTTAAACAGTTACCAGCTAAAGCCAGAAAATGTGATGAAAATTACAGTTCTAATAGTCGATCATTCCTCAGAAAAACTAAAAATATGGGAAGAAGAAATTAGTAAAACCTGGAAAAACAAACCTTTTCCTGCCAGTACCTTAATTCCTGTTCCAAGATTAGCTCTCGACAATATGCAGATAGAAGTTGATGCAGTAGCTTTTAAAGCCAATTAAGTGAACTGATGCCCGTCAAAGCCCATAACTTTCGTACATTTGCAGCATATTTAAAATCAACTCTAAATGTCTTCACACCATATTGTACGCGACGATCAGGAACCTGCTTTAATAATTGCCAATGGAGCTGCCTGTAATCCCGAATTATTAGGCCAACTGCTAGAATGGTCTCCGCTCGTTATAGTGTTAGACTCTGCCATTGAAAGAGTAATTGAATTAGGAATTAAAGTCGATGTGCTTCTGGGAGATTTTGACCGCGGTTTCGATCCAGAAGTGTATAAAACTTCACAATATCCTATCGAAATTGTTCATACACCGGATCAGGACAAAACCGATTTAGAGAAAGCTTTTGATTATTTGGTTAAAAGAAAAATCCCTGCCGTAAATGTAGTCTGGGCAACAGGAAAACGTGCCGATCATACAATTACAAACCTTACGAATATTGTTCGTTACCGTGATTTAATAAAAATTGTAATTCTCGACGATCATTCTAAAATTTTCCTTCTTCCAACGAAATTCGAAAAATGGTATACAGCAAAAACACCTATTTCATTGATTCCAATTGGGGTTGTAAATGGTATTTATTCAACCAACTTAGAATATCCTCTGCAAAATGACACCTTAACAATGGGGTATAGAACCGGAAGCAGTAATTCTGTTGCAAAAGATGGTCTTGTTACTATTTCTCATTCAAATGGCGATTTGCTGCTAATGGAATGTTTTGATTAAAAGCCTTAAAAAATAAAAAGTCCTAACGGGACGAAATAATATCTTGCATTAATTAAAGCCCAGCGGGGTGATACACAATATATATGTCGCTCCGCTGGAGCTTTTATTTAACCCTAAATTAAATACCTATAAATATTACGCTCCTTCGGAGCTTTCTTGAAAAAAGGAATATCTATCTTTGCACCGAAATAAATCTAAATGAAAGCAGAAAACAATTCACAAAAAGACAATTTACATCCTAGAAATCTTCATCGTTCCCGATATGATTTTGAACTTCTTATTTCTAATTGTCCCGAATTAAAGGCTTTTATTTCAATAAACAAATACGGAATCGAAACCGTTGATTTCAGTAATCCGCTTGCTGTAAAAACTTTAAATAAAGCTTTACTGCAAACTTATTACGATATTCAAAACTGGGATATTCCTAAAAATTACCTCTGCCCGCCCATTCCGGGACGCGCTGATTATATTCACTATCTAGCAGATTTATTAGCAGAAACAAATAATGATAAAATTCCAGAAGGCAATTCTGTTATGGGACTTGATATAGGAACAGGTGCCAATTTAATCTATCCGATATTAGGAAATTCTATTTATAATTGGAGTTTTGTTGCAACAGACATTTACAAAACCTCGATTGAAAATGCCAGCAAAATTATCGAAGCAAACCCAAGATTAATTGATGCTATAAGTTTACAACAGCAGACAGAACCTCGGTTTATTTTCAAAAACATTATAATTCCCGAAGATCGTTTTACATTCACTATGTGTAATCCGCCTTTTCATGCATCGGCAGAAGAAGCAAACAAAAGCACTTCCAGAAAAGTTTCGAATTTAAATCCAAAAGAAAAGAAAAACACAAATCCTGTTCTAAACTTTGGAGGTCAAAATGCAGAATTGTGGTGCAATGGAGGTGAAATTGGCTTCATTACACAAATGATTTATGAAAGTGTCAAATATGCTTCGCAAGTTTTGTGGTTTACAACATTGGTTTCTAAAAAAGAAAATCTTTCCTCTATCTATAAAACTTTAAAAAAGGTAAACGCCGTTTCAGTTAAAACAATTGAAATGTCACAAGGACAGAAAAACAGCCGCATTGTGGCATGGAGCTTTTTAAACAATACGGAACAAAAGTCTTGGAAATTTTAAGAATTTCAAAACGCTTATATTAGGTTTTGTTTTGTAACTTCGATGAAATTATTCAATTATGAACACTCTTGAGCTTAAAAATATTCTAATTTCTGAAATTGAAAAGATTGATGATGATACTTTTTTATCAGCATTAAAAACAATTTTGGACAGTCGTAAAACTTCTTCTCCTAAAATTTATTCAGAACAGTATAATGAAGATTTAAAAGTTGCCGAAGAAGACATTCAAAGTGGTAACTATTATTCCCATAATGAAGTTAAGAGTAAAATTGAGCAATGGAAAAAGAAATAATTTGGTCAAAAACTGCTCAAAATCAACTTGAAAAAATTTACTTCTATTTATTTAAAGAAACTAAAAGCAGAAATATTCCGAACAAAGTAATCGATACCATTTACAATTCTGTAACTATTTTAAGTACCAGCTGGGAAATTTATGAACTGGACGAAATGAAAACTTCTAATGATGGAACTTATCGTGCTTATGAAGTTTATAGTTATAGAATAACTTATAAAATTACACCTAAAGAGATTCACATATTAAGAATTCGACATACGAGTCGAAATCCTAAAAAAGTATAATTATATTTTATACACCCCTAAACCCAAACACTTGATTTTCAATACAAAATATTGATTTTATAATTTGGTTTTGCTACATTTAGTATTAACTATTTAAAATCAAGATTATGGCAGAATATATAGGTTATCTCGCATCTGTTTTTATTGTAGGTGGTTTTATGCTGAAAAACCTCAGAACCATTCGATTCATTAATATGTTTGGGTGTATTTGTTTTGTTATCTATGGTATTTTTTTAAATGATTATAGAGATATGAGACAATGGCTTTTACCTGTAATTATTCCAAATGCTATTTTAGCTTTGGTGCAAGTGTATTATTTGACATCAAAAAGAGAACAATCTTAAAATTATGATACTTTAAAATAAAATTCTGATACATTATTCGTTTACGATAATCGTAACTTTAAGGTTAAAACTAGAATTTTATCACCATGCTAAAACTATATTCCCGCCTATTTATTGTATTATTTTTAGTGACAAGCTGCGCTTCCAAAAAAGCAAAATTTGAAGATTATGTTTTTAAAACTAAAAACGAAGAACAAAAATACCAAACCGCTTACAACAAGTCCTTAAAACTTTGGGAAATTCCATATACTGAAGAAGATGTCAAAACCAGTTTTGGAACAGCTCATGTAATCATTGCAGGTCCAAAAAACGGAAAAGATTTAGTATTACTTCACGGAATGGATGCCAGCTCTACAATGTGGTATCCAAACATTAAGGTTTTAGCCAAAAATCATCGCATATATGCCATCGATTTTATAATGGAACCCAATAAATCACACTTAACGGCAAAACCACTTTCGTCAGAAGATATTCTGGTTTATTACAACGAAATTTTCAGCTATTACAAACTCAAGAAATTTGACATTATAGGCGCATCAAGAGGCGGCTGGATCGCAACCTTATTAGCCACTCAAAAACCAAATTCAATTGATAAAATTGTTCTATTGAGTCCGGCGCAGACATTCAAATTTATTGATAAAGTCGGCAAAACAACTTCTGCTTTAATGCTGAAACTTTTTCCGAGTGAGAAAAAATTCGGAAAAACACTTTCTACATTTTCAACTCATCCCGAAAAAATAAGTCCAGTTTATAAAAGACAATTTTATCTGGCCAATAAATATGCAAAATCAAACTCTAGTATGCTTAAAATGCATCCTTTTTCAGATAAAGAACTTTTATTAATACAAAATCCGGTTTTGGTTATAATTGGCGATAAAGACGTTATTAATTCAGAAGAAAGTTTAGAACGTGCACAAAAATATTTAGCAAACAGCAAGACAAAAATCATAAAAGATGCAGGACATTTTTTAACAATCGATCAGCCTAAAATTACAAATGATGCTGTCATTAATTTTTTAGAATAGCATTCAAACTTTGTATCTTTACAAAACTAATTTTTCATCAGTAACAAATGAGTTTCCAAGTAACTTCAGATTATAGTCCAAAAGGAGATCAGCCTCAAGCCATACAAAAACTGGCGCAGGGTGTAGTCGACGGAGAAAAATATCAAACTTTATTAGGAGTTACAGGATCTGGTAAAACTTTTACTGTAGCAAATGTTATTCAGGAAGTACAGCGCCCTACACTGGTTTTGGCACACAACAAAACTTTGGCGGCGCAGCTGTATTCAGAATTCAAACAGTTTTTTCCAAATAATGCCGTTGAATACTTCGTTTCTTACTACGACTATTATCAGCCAGAAGCTTTTATGCCCGTAACGGGAGTTTTTATTGAAAAAGATTTATCTATCAATGAAGAGCTCGAAAAGATGCGTTTAAGCACTACTTCTTCCCTTCTTTCAGGACGTCGTGATGTTTTGGTTGTTGCATCGGTTTCTTGTTTATACGGTATTGGAAACCCTGTCGAATTTAAAAAGAATGTAATCGAAATTACCCGAGATCAGGTTATTTCAAGAACCAAATTACTTCACAGTCTGGTGCAGAGTTTATATGCCAGAACTGAAGCTGATTTTAATCCGGGAACTTTTAGAATTAAAGGTGATACAGTTGAAATCTATCCAAGTTATGCAGATGATGCTTACAGAGTTCACTTTTTTGGTGATGAAATCGAAGAAATAGAATCTTTTGACGCCAAGACTTCGCAGGTTATTGAAAAATTTAAAAGGCTGACTATTTACCCCGCCAATATGTTTGTGACTTCTCCAGAAGTTTTACAAGGTGCAATCTGGGAAATTCAGCAGGATTTAGTAAAACAAGTAGATTATTTTAAAGAAATAGGCAAACATTTAGAAGCCAAACGTCTGGAAGAAAGAACCAATTTCGATTTAGAAATGATTCGCGAATTAGGATATTGTTCCGGAATTGAAAATTACTCACGCTATCTTGACGGAAGACAAGCCGGAACCAGACCTTTCTGTCTTCTGGATTATTTTCCAAGTGATTATTTAATGGTTGTTGATGAAAGCCACGTAACCGTTTCCCAAGTTCATGCCATGTATGGAGGCGATCGCAGCCGTAAAGAAAATCTTGTTGAATATGGTTTTAGATTACCAGCTGCAATGGACAACCGACCTTTGAAATTTGAAGAGTTTGAAGCATTGCAAAATCAGGTAATTTACGTTTCTGCAACTCCTGCCGATTATGAACTACAAAAATCGGATGGTATTTATGTCGAACAGATTATTCGACCAACCGGACTGTTAGATCCAGTTATCGAAGTTCGTCCGAGTTTAAATCAAATTGATGATTTAATTGAGGAAATTCAGGTTCGATGCGAATTAGACGAAAGAGTTTTAGTAACTACTTTAACCAAAAGAATGGCCGAAGAATTAGCTAAATATCTAACAAAAGTCAGCATTCGCTGTCGTTACATCCATTCTGAAGTAGATACTTTAGAACGTATCGAAATCATGCAGGATTTACGAAAAGGTATTTTTGATGTTTTAATTGGTGTTAACTTACTTCGTGAAGGTTTAGATTTGCCGGAGGTTTCTCTTGTTGCTATTTTAGACGCTGATAAAGAAGGTTTCTTAAGAAATCATCGTTCTTTAACCCAAACTATTGGCCGTGCTGCACGTAACTTAAATGGTAAAGCAATTATGTATGCTGATAAAATTACAGCCAGTATGCAGAGAACAATTGACGAAACCAATTATCGCAGAACAAAACAAATTAATTTTAACGTTGAAAATAATATAACGCCTCAGGCTTTAAATAAAAAAATCGACAGCGCATTTACCAAAAATCCTTTGGTAGAATACGAATTAGGTCACACACTACCTGCTGCAGCCGAACCGGAAACAGCTTATTTATCAAAAGCTGATCTGGAAAAACTAATTCGCGAGAAACGAAAATCTATGGAAAAAGCAGCAAAAGAATTAGACTTTATGCAGGCTGCCAAGCTTCGTGACGACATTAAAAAACTACAGGAACAATTACCTTAAAAAGCTTATTTTAAAAAAGTTAAAAACATTTCATTTTTTAAAAATTAACCAATCTAATCTTTTTAAAATTTATTAGATTTATCAAAATTTTTAAAATCTGAAATGAAATATCATTTACTCTTTTTTCTCTTTTTACTTGTCAATTGTTTTTCTGCAGCACAATCAAACAAAGCTGATTTTTGGAATGAAGAATTGGAAAATTCATCTGATATCATAAAACCCAATACACTTTCAACACATCCTTTTGGAATTTACATTTCGAGATTAAATCATAATTTCAATGTTCGGAATACTGAAAAGTATTCCTTTTCATTTGAAGTTTCGAGTGGAAATGTCGTATTGCCTTATGTAAAATCATACGAATTAACAGATCCTGTTGATCGTGAAAACTCCAAAAATCTTCCATGGCACGTTCGTGAATTTGCTTTTGACTTAAATAAATCTCCTTCTAAAATCAAAGAGTTTGAGGCCGATGGTGTTATTCGATCCTACCGATTCAATTTTACATTACCGCTTACTATTAATCATGAACTTAATTTCAGTCTTCGTGCCAACTCACTGGATCGAGGTAAATATCCTTTTTCGGTTTTTACTTCTGATGAATCGATTGAGTGGTTTCATCGCAATATTGCCGGCGGAAAAGACCCGTTTTCAAGATATCATTATGGCATAAATAAAGCCGGAATAGTATATAAAGATGAAAACGGAAAGGTTCTAAAAATGGATAACAATAATTTCACTATTCCGGGAGTTGATATTAATTATACTTATTATCCCAAACTGGAAATGAATGAGAAACATCATATTTATCTAAATTTTGGAGCGCAGTTAGGCATTAATACTTCGAGATACAATCCTGCTGCCGATTTTGGAATTTCATCTTCTATTATAAAAAAAATGATTATTAAAGATAAAAATATTCTAAGTTTTGGTTTAAGTGCCGGAGTTTTACGCCAGCATATTTTTGAATACGGAAATGGCGTAAATCTCAGCAATCAGGATTTTTTATGCAGTTTTGAAGGTTTGATTAATTACAAAGTAAAACTTAGGAACAGCAATCACATTTCTTATGGAATCAATTACAATTTTCAAAATTCTTATAATAAGAAAAGCGACATAGATTATATTGTTTTAACCGGAGAAAGGATAAATACGCATTGGCAGAAAACAATTTCCCATTTATATGAAGACTTAGAAGGATGGAGCGCAATTTGTACTTATTCTACGAAGCGATTTTCTTATTTTGTGTATCTTCGGGAAGATTTAAATTTAGATAATGCACCAGATTTACAAACAGGCATTGGCGTAAAAATGTCTATCAAAAAGAGTTAGAATTCTATTTTTCAAAAAAATAAAAAACAAGCATTAAACCATGAAACTTATTTTAAGAGAATACAATCTCAAACTAAAACATACTTTTACTATTTCAAGAGAATCAATTGATTTTCAGCCTTCACTGATTGTTGAACTTCAAAGTGAAGGATTTTCGGGTTTTGGAGAAGCCACATCAAACCCGTATTACAACATCACAGTTCCGATGATGATGCAGGATTTAGAAAAAATAAGAAGCATTATTGAAAATACTGAGAATGATACACCCGATGTATTTTGGGCTAAAATTCATCCATATCTAAAAAATGATATGTTTGCTTTGTGTGCATTAGACCTTGCTTACAATGATTTGTATGCCCGCAAAAAGGGTAAAAAACTTTACGAATTATGGAACTATACAACCGAAAGAAATCCAATGACAGATTACACCATCGGAATTGCTTCTATCGATAAAATGGTTTCTAAAATGCAGGAACTTCCCTGGCCGATATATAAAATCAAACTGGGAACTAAAGAAGATATAGAAATTGTAAAAGAGCTTCGAAAACACACCAATGCCGTTTTTAGAATCGATGCCAACTGCGGCTGGGGAGTTGAAGAAACAATCAATAATTCGGTTGAACTAAAAAAACTAGGTGTTGAATTTCTAGAACAGCCTATGAAAGCCGACAATTGGGAAGATCATAAAGAAGTTTTTAAACATTCTGTTCTTCCTGTAATTGCAGACGAAAGCTGTATTATTGAAGAAGATGTGGCAAAATGTTTCAATCATTTTCATGGTGTGAATGTAAAACTCGTAAAATGCGGCGGTTTAACACCTGGAAAACGTATGATTGAAGAAGCAAAAAAACTAGGATTAAGAACAATGGTGGGCTGTATGACCGAATCTACTGTCGGGATTTCTGCCATTGCTCACTTACTGCCTCAATTGGATTATGTAGATATGGACGGCGCACTTCTTTTGGCAGAAGATATTGCAACGGGCGTAACCATAAAAGACGGTGTTGTAAGTTATTCTAATTTAAACGGAACGGGAGTTACACTGCTATAAAATGAAAGTCGAAAAATTTCCTGATCGAGTTATTGAAATTGACCAAGAACAGTATTTGTATTTTGGCGGAACTGCTTATTTGGGACTTCCAACAAACACAGCATTTCAGGATTTGGTTATTCAGAATATCTTAAAATGGGGGACAACTTACGGAAGCTCCAGAACCGCAAATATTCAATTAACAGCTTATGATGCAGGCGAAACGTTTTTAGCTTCTCACATAGGCTCAGAAAGCACCGTTACCGTTTCTTCAGGAATGCTGGCCGGAAAATTGGTTTTAGAAAAATTAAAAAAGGAAACAACTGTTTTTTATCATTTAAATGAAATTCATTCCGCTATTCAAATTGAAAATAGTGAGGCTGTTTTTATAAATAAAAAACTGAATGACCGTTTATTAGATTCAAAATCTGAGAACATAACGATTCTAACTGATGGCGTTCCTTCTTTTGAAACAAAACCAATCGATCTAACTTTTATAAAAGAAATTTCAAAGGAAAAGGAAATTACATTAGTTATTGATGAATCACATTCATTAGGAATTGTGGGAGAAAATGGTTCTGGAATTTATTCCTCAATTGATTTTCCCATTAAAAGAAAAATCTTGGTTTCGTCTCTCGGAAAAGCTTTTGGATTAACAGGCGGTGTTATTGCTTCAGATTCTGAATTCATTCAACAAATAAAAGAAATTGAAACTTTTACAGGTGCGGCGGGAATGAATCCTGCTTTTGTACAAACGCTTTCAGATGCTTCTGAAATTTATAAAATACAGCATCAAAAACTGTTAGATAATTTAAGTTATATTGATTCGATTTTAATTAAAAACAGCAGCATCAAATTTGATAAAAACTACCCTTTAATTTATCTTTTATCAAATGAATTGGTAGAAAAACTAAAGCAGGAAAAAATCATTATCGCCAGTTTCAGATACACCAAAGAAGCAGAACCATTAAATAGAATTGTCATTACAGCTAATCATCTTAAAGAAGATTTAGATAAATTGGTTACAACTTTAAATGATTTCAATTCTAGATTTTAATCATTTTAAAAACTACCTTTGTAAAAATAAATGAGGAGTTGTAGTTTCAGATTGGAAAACTTGAAACTTGAAACAGAAAAAACCTGAAACAAAAATTATGACGAATAACGATATACTTAAAAAACTTCGCGTGGCTTTGATGCTCCGTGATGACCAGATAGTTGAAATTTTAGAATTAGTAGATTTTAGAATTTCAAAATCAGAATTAGGTGCTTTTTTTAGAGCCGAAGATCATCCAAACTACATGGAATGCGGTGATCAGGTTTTGCGTAATTTCTTAAACGGATTAGTAATTCATTTAAGAGGAACTAAAGAAAATCCTAAAAACCCTAACGATGTTTTAGCTAAGCATAAATCAGAAATTCCGAAGAAAGAAACTTCTAAAGAAAGACCAGAATTTAAAGCTGCTCCAAAAGATTCAGAAAAATATAGAGGTGACCAAAGTTCTTCAAAATCAGGTTCATCAGCCGGAAAACCAAAAAAGAAAGCATTCCCAAAAGGAAATGGAAAACCAGCTGTTGTAGAAAAAGTGGTTTTTAAAAACGGTAAGAATAAGAAATAACTTAACCGCAAAGGGTACTGAGTTTTTTTTATTAGCTGTACACTCAAAAACACAAAGTTCGCAAAGCTTTATCTATCTGGCTTTGCGAACTTTGCGTTTATCATTACAAAGAAAAGTAAATATCTTAGCGTGCTTTGCGGTTAACTTTAAATCTTATTCTCCTCGATTTTATCAAAAAATGCTTCTTTATAAGCAGCTCCAATTGGAAGTTCTTTTCCGTTAATGTAAACCGAATAATTGTCTGTTGATTCTAAATGCTTTAAAGAAACAACATAGGATTTTTGTATTTGAATAAAATTGTTTTCAGGCAAAGATTCGATTACATTTTTCAATGATGAATGCGTAATAATCTGCTGTTTAGAAGTATGAATACAAACATAATTCTGAAGACTTTCTACATACAAAATATCATTTAAAAAAACCTTCTGGAATTTATTCTTTCCATCTGTTTTAATAAATAAAAAATCAGGCAGATTATTTTGATTTGAAACAACTGTTTTTGACTGAGTATTCAGCTTAGAAACAGCTTGATAAAACCGTTCAAAAGATATAGGCTTTAATAAATAATCAACAGCGTTTAATTCAAAACCTTCTAATGCAAAATCAGGATATGCAGTTGTAAAAATAACTTTTATATCTTTTGAAATAATTCTGGAAATCTGTAATCCTGTTAATTGAGGCATTTGGATATCCAGGAAAATCACATCAACAGATTGTGTATTTAAAAACTCTAACGCTTTTAATGAATCGTTAAAAACTTCGGTTTTTTCTAAAAAGCTTACTTTTCCAATATAATTTTCGAGTATCCGTGTTGCAGGCGGTTCATCATCAAGAATAATACATTTAAAAGCCATAAATTATTTTTTTAGCGGTATTTTTAAGTATGTCTTAAAGGTATTATTTTCTTCGCTTTTTTCAAGTACAAATTGGTTTTTATAAGCATATTCCAACCTTTTTATTAAGTTCGTAAAACCAATTCCGGTCGAGGAATAATTTTCACCATCGGCATTATAATTAAAAGTTGAGATTTCCAGAAACTCATCTTTTATTTTAATGGAAATAACTGCGGTTTCTTTTTCTTTATTAAATTTTCCGTGTTTAAAAACATTTTCAACAAAATGAATTAATGCCGATGACAATATTCTCTCATTAGAATAATCTCCTTCAACAGAAAAATCCAAATACAATTGATCTTCAAATCGTTTTCTCTGTAAATGAATATAGTTTTTTATAAACTGAATTTCCCTTGATAGTATTGCCTCATCTTTGTCTGTTTCTGTAATTACATACCGAAGCAGATCTGAAAGAACCAAAACATCTGAAGCCATTTTATCATCTTTTAAAATTAACTGACTGTAAAATGAATTCAAAGTATTAAATAAAAAATGCGGACTCACTTGTGCTTTCAGCATTTGAAATTCGGCTTTTTTATTCTCCAGCATTAATTCCTGATTTTGTTTCTGTGTATTTTGAAATTCCCAGAATAAATAACTGAAAGCACTTAAAATTACAGCAGGAAGTCCGTATAAAAAATTGTCTTTTATGTAGAACGTTATTTCTCTGCTTTCTTCAAAATAATTATGCATTCCTGTAAAATGAAACATAATTATTTCCTGAAAAAAATACCTTATACCTGCAAAAATGACTAAAGAAACCGGAATACTTAAAAAGTAAAAAAGAATTTTCTTTTTGTTTAAAAACCAGCTGCAAAAAGTATAAAAATTGAGAAGGTAAGACGCAAAAACCGAAAGCATAAAAGTCGATGTAAGCCAGAAATAAATTTTGGTTTGCTGTACCATCTCTAGTCGGTTATTTATTCCATAATCCCAAAGACAAAAGGTTAAAAACAACCCGGCAAAAAGAATAATATGGTAGTAAAAAGGTATTTTAAGTTTCATAGAAAGCAGTTATGAAACCAAAAATACAATTATGCACTGAAACGAAAGTGTTGTTTATACAAAACCAGTTTTTCTTAGTGACATAACATCAAAAATCATATACCAACTTTTTGAAAGTAAAATTTGAGCTCTTGATCAAATAAAATCTGTAATTCATCAAAAAGGAAGAAAACGCTTCTAACACACTTATACATTTGTTGTGAATCTAAATCAAAACAATCATGCAGAAAATCATTTTATTACTAGCACTTCTTACATTTAATCTTTCATCATCGCAAATAAAAAAGAAACAGATTTTATTAATTGGAACTTTTCATTATGCAAATCCAGGTCTTGATGTTGCCCAGCTAAATAGTTTCAGCATTATGTCTGAAAAGAGCCAAAAGGAACTCGAAATTATGAGTGACAAAATCAAAAAGTTTGGACCTGATAAAATATTTGTAGAATGGGAATTTAGCAAACAAACTGACTTGGATAAATTTTATAATAAAAATACTGACAGTCTTTTTAAAAACAACAAAAGTGAAATAACACAATTGGCACTTCGTACAGCTAAAAAACTGAATCATAAAAAATTATACGGAATGAATCTTTACACTTCTTTTCGATATGACAGTTTAATGATGGCAATGGAAAAAGCAAACCAAAAGGATTTAATACAAAGAAATAAAGTGGTGACGGAAAATTTCGAAAAGCAGCATAACGAAAAAATTAGAAAAAGCTCTTTACAAGAAATGATGCTGTATTACAATACAAAACAATCCGAAAATGAAAATATTCAATGGTATTTGGAAGTAGCAAATAGAGGCGGAAATCCAGATGATTTTACTGGAGCATCTTTAGTTGCAAATTGGTACAAAAGAAATTTATATATGTATTCTTTAATTCAAAAATTGACTGAAAGTACAGATAATAAAATAATGATTTTAGTCGGCGCTGGTCATGCTGCATTGATTAGAGAATTTATATCTCATGATCCTACATTTGAACTTGTAGATTTGGCGACGGTATTGAAATAATAAATTTTAACCGCAAAGAGCGCAATCCCAATAGCTATCGGGAACGCAAAGTTCGCAAAGTTTTTTTTAGCCACAGATTGTTATAATTAGAAAGATTTAAAAAAATCTGTGTTAATCTGTATAATCTGTGGCTAAAATTTTAAACATATAGCTTTGCGAATTTTTTGTTACCAATAGATTTTAATAAAGTTCCTAATTTTACAACATAGCCCGTGGTTTCAACCACGGGGACACAATGCATATCACAATTTGTTTATCAAATCTGTATGTCACGGAGCGTCCCCGTGGTTGAAACCACGGGCTATGTTGAAATAAAATCTACAAAATTTTATCGATTTGGTTTTGCGAACTTTGCGTTTGTATTCATAATCCTTGACAAAAAACTTGCGCCCTTTGCGGTTAAATTAACTCCAAAAAAAATCCACTCCTTTCGGAATGGATTTTCTATATAAATTGATTTCTTATTTAATTAAGAAAGAGCAGCTTTTACTTGGTCAGCAGCTTCTTGGAATTGAACTGCAGATAAAATTGGCATACCAGAGTTGTCAATTAATTCTTTTGCAATTTCAGCATTTGTTCCTTGCAAACGAACGATAATTGGCACTTTAATAGCGTCTCCCATGTTTTTGTAAGCGTCAACAACACCTTGAGCAACACGGTCACAACGAACAATACCTCCGAAGATGTTAATTAAGATAGCTTTTACGTTTGGATCTTTCAAGATAATTCTGAAAGCTGTTTCAACACGTTTTGCATCAGCAGTTCCTCCTACGTCAAGGAAGTTAGCAGGCTCAAAACCAGCATATTTAATTAAATCCATAGTTGCCATTGCAAGACCAGCTCCGTTTACCATACATCCTACAGTACCGTCAAGGTCAACATAGTTTAGACCAACTTCTTTAGCTTCAACTTCGATTGGATTCTCCTCACGGATATCTCTCATTTCAGCATATTTAGGTTGTCTGTATAAAGCGTTATCGTCGATGTTAACTTTAGCATCAACAGCTAAGATTTTGTTATCAGAAGTTTTTAAAACTGGGTTGATTTCAAACATAGAAGCATCAGAACCAATGTAAGCATTGTAAAGTGCGTCGATGAATTTAACCATTTCTTTGAAAGCATTTCCAGAAAGTCCTAAGTTAAAAGCAATTCTTCTAGCCTGGAAACCTTGTAATCCAACAGTTGGATCAATTTCTTCAGTAAAGATTAAGTGTGGAGTATGCTCAGCAACTTCTTCGATATCCATTCCACCTTCAGTAGAATACATAATCATGTTGCGTCCTGTACCTCTATTCAATAAAACAGAAACATAAAATTCAGAAGTTTCGCTTTCACCTGGATAGTAAACATCTTCTGCAACTAATACCTTATTTACTTTTTTACCTTCAGGCGGAGTCTGAGGTGTAATCAACTGCATTCCGATGATTTGTTCTGCTAACTCTTCAACTTGTTGTAAGTTTTTTGCCAGCTTAACTCCACCACCTTTTCCACGACCACCTGCGTGAATTTGTGCTTTTATTACATGCCATCCTGTACCAGTTTCGGCAGTTAATTGTTTTGCAGCAGCTACAGCTTCAACCGCATTGTTAGCCACAATTCCGCGTTGTACGCGTACTCCGTAACTCGCTAAAATTTCTTTTCCTTGATATTCGTGTATGTTCATAATATAGAATTTGTCTGGTTCTGAATTTATTTCAGAATAAAAGTGCGACAAAAGTAACAAAATACAACTTAATAGTAAAATCTTTTTCAATTAAATAATATTGTATACAGGTATAAACTGTTGAATATTTCTCAACGCAAACAAATCGTTAACGGAACAATTTGTTAATGTTAACACAAATCGCAGAAAACGTTTGATATTTAACAAAAAATTCACTGAATTTATTGGCCTTGCGACGATTTTTCTTAATATATTTTATTCTCAATTATGATTTTGATAATTCGCAATGGTTTATATAATAATATTATCATTTAAGAACCCTTTTTCTAATATTACTACAAAAATGAAAGCGAATAGATAATTTCACTACATTATGTTTAACGAAATCTTTATTTTTGTAAAAAAAATATCAAGAATGAGAGTTAAAGAACAAGGGCTTTATCTGCCTGAATTTGAACACGACAATTGTGGTGCAGGATTTATTTGTAATTTGAATGGTATTAAGTCAAATGATATTATTCACAAAGCATTAGACATCTTAATTAAATTGGAACATCGTGGTGCCGTAAGTTCTGATGGAAGAACTGGTGACGGGGCCGGAATTTTATTCGACATTCCTCATGATTTTTTTAAGAAAGTATGTGACTTTGAAATCCCAGAAGCGCGTGAGTATGCAGTAGGAATGGTTTTTTTACCAAAAAGCAAAAACCAGGTTTCTTTTTGTATTAATGCATTTGAAGCTACAATCAAAGACCAAAACTTAAAAGTTTTAGGTTGGAGAGATGTACCCGTTGACGTTGAAAATCTAGGTGAAATCGCCGCAGAAAAAGAACCAACAGTTAAACAAGTTTTCGTTTCTAAAAACGGTCAGGATTTAACTGAACAAGAATTTAATGCAAAACTTTTTGCTGCTAGAAAAATTGCTGAACATGCCGTAAGAGGATCAAAAACCTCAGAAAGCCATATGTTTTATTTTACTAGTTTATCGACAACTACTATAATATATAAAGGTCTATTGATGCCGGAAGACATCAGCCGTTATTATATAGATTTGAAAGATCCAGACTTGGTGACTCGTCTTGCACTTGTACACCAGCGTTTCTCTACAAATACATTCCCATCTTGGGACTTAGCTCAGCCGTTTAGATACATGTGTCATAATGGTGAGATCAACACACTTCGTGGAAACGTAAGCCGTATGCGTGCTCGTGAAGAGCTTATGCAGAGTAAAGTTTTTGGCGATGATATCAAAAAATTATTCCCAATTATCTTAGAAGGAAAATCAGATTCTGCCTCTATGGATATGGTGGTTGAACTTTTATTAATGACTGGCCGTTCGCTTCCAGAGGCAATGATGATGGTAGTTCCTGAAGCTTGGGAAAAACACCAGACAATGTCTCCAGAAAAAAGAGCTTTCTATGAATACAACGCTTGTATCATGGAGCCTTGGGATGGTCCTGCTTCTATTCCGTTTACAGATGGAAACGTAATTGGAGCTTTACTAGACAGAAACGGATTGCGTCCTTCTCGTTATACATTAACGAAAAGCGGATTCGTAATTATGTCATCTGAAATTGGTGTATTAGACATCGATCCAGAAGATGTAATTCAACATGGCCGTTTAGAGCCAGGAAAAATGTTCTTAGTTGATATGAATGAAGGACGTATCATCGAAGACGAAGAAGTTAAAAAAGCAATCGTTACAAAACGTCCATACAAACAATGGGTTGACGAAAACTTATTGCCATTAGCTAGCGTTCCTTACACAAACAACCCTACTCCAGTTGAAAAATTAGATTTCTTAACAAGACAACGTTTGTTTGGTTACACAATTGAAGATTTAAAAACAATTATCAACCCAATGGGTAGCGACGGAGCTGAAGCAATTAGTTCTATGGGTAACGACACACCTTTGGCGGTTCTTTCAGATCAGCCACAGTTGTTGTACAATTACTTTAAACAATTGTTTGCTCAGGTTACTAACCCGCCGTTGGATGGTATTCGTGAAGAAATTATCACTGATATCAGTTTAGCGATTGGCGGCGATTTCAATATTTTCGAAATTGAATCTAAACAATGTAAAAAATTAAAAATCCAGAATCCAGTTGTTTCTAACGAGGATTTGGATAAAATTAGAAATATTGATCACCCAGATTTCAAATCGGCTACTATTTCTACTTTATATAAAATAGAAAAAGGAGTTAACGGTTTAGAACGTGCTCTTGAAAAATGTGTTCAGGCTACTTTTAAAGCAGTTGAAGAAGGATGTAACATCATTATCTTATCAGATAGAGGTGTAAGCGAAGAATTAGCTCCAATTCCAATGTTATTGGCTTGTTCTTACATTCACCACTCTTTGAACATTTTACAGGTTCGTTCTAAATTCGGAATCATCATCGAATCTGCTGAACCAAGAGAACCTCATCATTTTGCTTTATTGTTTGGATATGGTGCAAGTGCAATCAACCCTTACATGGTAAACGAAATCATTCACGATCAGGTTGAAAAAGGTTTCATTACAAAAGTAAAAGCTGATTATGCAGTTGTAAACTACAACAAAGCGATTGCAAAAGGAATCGTAAAAATCATGAACAAAATTGGTATCTCTACTTTACATTCGTACAGAGCTGCTCAAATTTTCGAGATTTTAGGATTAAATAAAACATTTACATCTAAATACTTCCCTTACACTCCATCAAGAATTGAAGGAATTGGTTTAATGGAAGTAGAGAAAGAAGTGAAAAAACGCTTCCAAAAAGCTTTCCCAAATTCAAAAATTGCAAACTTGCTTTCTCTTGAAATTGGAGGTATTTACAGATGGAGACGTGGTGGTGAAAAACACATGTTTAACCCAACCACTATTTCTAAATTACAACAGGCAGTTCGTTTAAACAGCCCAGAAAGTTATAAAGAATACTCAAATGCCGTTAACGAGCAAAGCTCAAACTTAATGACTATTAGAGGTTTATTTGAATTCAACAATTTAGACCCAATTTCTATTGATGAAGTAGAGCCTTGGACAGAAATTGTAAAGAAATTCAAAACGGGTGCAATGTCTTACGGATCTATTTCTAGAGAAGCACACGAGAATTTAGCGATTGCCATGAACAGAATTGGCGGAAAAAGTAACTCTGGAGAAGGTGGAGAAGATCCAAAACGTTTCCAGAAAGAAATTAACGGAGATTCTAGAAACTCTGCAATTAAGCAAGTTGCATCAGGACGTTTTGGTGTTTCGATCAACTATTTGACAAACGCTAAAGAAATCCAAATCAAAATGGCTCAGGGAGCAAAACCTGGAGAAGGTGGTCAGTTACCTGGAGAAAAAGTAGTGCCTTGGATTGCTGAAACCAGAAACTCTACACCTTATGTAGGTTTGATTTCGCCTCCTCCTCACCACGATATTTACTCTATTGAGGATTTATCTCAGTTGATTTACGATTTGAAAAACGCGAACCGTGAAGCTCGTATCAACGTAAAATTAGTTTCTGAAGTTGGAGTTGGAACCATCGCTGCCGGTGTTGCCAAAGCAAAAGCTGACGTTATCTTAATTTCTGGTTACGACGGAGGAACGGGAGCTGCACCATTAACATCTTTACAGCATACAGGTATTCCGTGGGAACTTGGTTTAGCTGAAGCACAGCAGACTTTGATCTTAAACGATTTAAGAAGCCGTGTAGTTTTAGAGTGCGACGGACAGTTAAAAACAGGTCGTGACGTTGCTATCGCAGCTTTATTAGGAGCTGAAGAATTCGGTTTTGCAACTGCTCCGCTTGTAGCTTCAGGATGTATCATGATGAGAGCTTGTCACTTAAATACTTGCCCGGTTGGTATTGCAACTCAGGATCCAGAATTGAGAAAAAATTTCAAAGGAACTCCAGAGCATGTAATCAACTTCATGTATTTCATCGCTGAAGAGTTAAGAGAAATCATGGCACAGTTAGGTTTCAGAACTTTAAAAGAAATGGTAGGTCAGTCACAAAAATTAAATGTGAACAAAGCCATCAAACATTATAAAGCAAATGGTTTAGACTTGTCATCAATTCTATACAAACCGGAAAAAGCGAAAACACAGCCAAATCATAATACAACAACTCAGGATCACCAACTTGAAAACGTATTGGATTTTGATATTATCAAAGAAGCTATTCCGTCTATCTATAGAAAAGAGAAAACAAGAGTAACTTTTAAAATTAAAAATACAGACCGTTCTGTAGGTGCGATTTTGAGTAACGAAATCTCAAAAATCTACGGCGCACAAGGATTACCTGATGACACTATTTTAGTTGATTTTGAAGGTTCTGCCGGACAAAGTTTTGGTGCATTCGCAACAAACGGATTGTCATTTAAAATTCACGGAAACTGTAATGATTATTTAGGAAAAGGTCTTTCTGGAGGAAAATTAATTGTAAAAGTACCTCCTACTGCGACTTTCAACCCTGAAGACAATATCATTATCGGAAACGTTGCCCTTTACGGAGCTATTACCGGAGAGGCTTATATTAATGGAATGGCCGGAGAGCGTTTCTGTGTAAGAAATTCTGGAGCAACAGCAGTTGTTGAAGGAATTGGAGATCACGGATGCGAGTACATGACTGGTGGTACAGTAGTAGTTTTAGGAAAAACAGGAAGAAACTTCGCAGCTGGTATGAGCGGTGGTGTGGCTTATGTTTACGATCCAAATAAGAAATTCGATTCTACAGTTTGTAACATGGAAATGGTTGCATTCGACCCAATGGAAGAAGAAGATCTTACGAAACTAAGAAAACTGATCAAAAATCATTCGTTGTACACAAGCAGTCCATTAGCAAAAAGAATTTTAGCAGACTGGGAAAACCAACAACAGCACTTCGTAAAAGTAATGCCAACTGATTACAAAAAAGCATTACAAAGAATTGCAGAAGAGAAAAAAATAGAAGAATTAATAGCGGGATAAATGATTTTAGAATTCAGATTTTAGATTTTAGATTTATTTACGATGTCTTCCTGAGCGAAGTCGAAGGATGAAACTGGAATTTAAGAATTGGAATTTTTAAACATTTAGATTTAATTAAAATGTCATGGGTAAAATAGGCGGATTTAAAGAATATAACAGAGCCGATGAAAGTAATTTAGCAGTAGCAGAGCGTGTTTCGAACTACAACGAATTTACTATTCCGGTACCAAAAGATAAATTAAAAGAACAAGGATCAAGATGTATGGACTGTGGAATTCCTTTTTGCCACAGTGGTTGTCCGTTAGGAAATTTAATTCCTGACTTCAACGACATGGTACATCAGGAAGAATGGCAGAGTGCATTAGAGATTTTACAATCTACTAATAACTTTCCTGAATTTACAGGACGCTTATGCCCTGCTCCATGTGAGAAATCATGTGTATTAGGAATCATCAAAGATCCGGTTTCTATCGAAAACATCGAGAAAAGCATCGTAGAAAGAGGTTTCGCTGAAGGATGGATTAAACCACAAGCGCCAAAAACAAGAACTGGAAAAACGGTTGCCGTTATTGGTTCTGGACCTGCAGGTCTTGCAGCTGCTCAACAATTAAACAGAGCGGGTCACACGGTTACTGTTTTTGAAAGAGACAACGCAATTGGAGGTTTATTACGTTACGGAATTCCAAATTTCAAATTAGAAAAAGGAATTATCGACCGTCGTGTAGCAATTCTAGAAGCAGAAGGAATCACTTTCAAAACAAATGTAAACGTTGGTGTTAACTTCAGCGTTGAAGAATTAAATGCATTCGATTCTATCGTTTTATGCGGAGGAGCAACTGAAAGAAGAAGCCTTCCAACTAAAGGAATCGAAAGCAAAGGCGTTGTTCAGGCAATGGATTTCCTTACACAACAGACTAAAGTTTTATACGGAGAATCAATTCCAGATCAAGTTAAAGCAACTGGTAAAGACGTAATCGTTATTGGTGGTGGAGATACTGGTTCTGACTGTATCGGAACTTCTAACAGACACGGAGCTAAATCGGTAACTAACTTTGAGATTTTACCAAAACCGCCAGTTGGAAGAAGCGAGTCAACTCCTTGGCCTTTCTGGCCGTTGCAGCTTAAAACATCTTCTTCTCACGAAGAAGGTTGCGACAGAAACTGGTTGATCAACACAAAAGAATTCATTTCTAACGATAAAGGCGAATTAACTGGATTAAAAACAGTTGAAGTACAATGGAAAATGACTCCAGGTCAGCGTCCAGAATTAATCGAAAAAGAAGGTTCTGAAAAAATCTGGCCTTGCGATTTAGCTTTATTGGCTCTTGGATTTACAGGTCCGGAGAAAACATTAAGCGAACAATTAGGAATCGAAACTGATATGAGAAGCAACTATAAAGCGCATAACTATCAGACAAACGTACCTCACATTTTTACTGCTGGTGATATGAGAAGAGGACAATCATTAATCGTGTGGGCTATTTCAGAAGGTCGCGAAGCTGCAAGAGAAGTAGATTTATTCCTTATGGGATCTACAAACTTGCCTACTAAAGGAAAAGGAGATTTACCGAGTCTTTAATTTAAAGACTCTAAGGTTCTGAGATGCTAAGGTTCTAAGTTTTTTCCTTGCATTTTATTAATCTTTTCCGATAACAACATAACTACTAAAAAACCCTTGAATTTAATATTCAGGGGTTTTGTTTTTTTGTTTGCCACAGATTATCATGATTAAAAGGATTTTTTTCTTGGCCACGACCCGAGCGATAGCGAACTGGCGAAGCAATTACGCGAATTTCCACAAATTTTCACTAATTTTTCTCTTCTCTCTGGTTTCTATATTCAAATATAGCCCGTGGTTTCAACCACGGGACCGCAATATATGATTACGCTCAATCCGCAACGTTTCCCGTGGTTGAAACCACGGGCTATATTTTGAGCATTTTTTGCGAAAAATCTAAGATTAAAAATTTGTGGAAATTCGCGTAATTGCTTCGCCAGTTCGCTATCGCTCGGGTCGTGGCCAAGAAAAAATCCATTTAATCTGTGTATCCCGATAGCTATCGGGAGTGGCTAAAAAAAATAATTTCAACAGCATTTAAGAATAAGTTAATTCATGAATTCATGGCAAAAAAACTTAGTACCTTAGCATCTTAGTCCCGATAACTATCGGGACAGTGCCTTAAAAAAGGTTACAAAATTCCAAAACAAGCAACTTTTTGTTTAAAATAAAACAATTTGTTATAATTTGTTATTTTTCTACAAATTATTTGCTGATAGATAAAAGTGTAATAACTTTGCCCAAAATGATTTAAAAATGCAAGCAAAAGATTTACTGCAGTTAGCAGACCAATTTGGAAGTCCGTTGTATGTTTACGATGCCGAAAAAATCCAATCTCAGTACAATAGGTTAACTAAAGCTTTCTCTAAGGTAGAAAACTTAAGAGTTAATTACGCCATGAAGGCATTGTCAAATGTTGCGATTCTTCAGTTATTAAAGAACATGGGGTCTGGTTTAGATACTGTATCAATTCAGGAAGTTTTATTAGGACTTCATGCTGGCTATGAACCCGAAAGAATTTTCTTTACACCAAACGGCGTTTCTCTTGAAGAAATCGAAGAAGTTGCCGCAATGGGTGTACAAATTAATATTGACAACTTATCTATTCTGGAGCAATTCGGAACAAAACACCCGCATATTCCGGTATGTATTCGTATTAATCCACACGTAATGGCAGGCGGAAACGCTAACATTTCTGTGGGACATATCGATAGTAAATTCGGAATTTCTGTTCACCAGATTCCGCATATATTGCGAATTGTCGAAAACACAAAAATGAGCATCGTGGGAATTCACATGCACACAGGATCTGATATTTTAGATATCGAAGTATTCTTGTATGCTGCTGAAATCTTATTTGATACCGCTAAACATTTCAAAGATTTACAATTCTTAGATTTCGGAAGCGGATTCAAAGTTCCTTACAAAAAAGACGATATCGAAACAGACATCGAAGAATTAGGTAAAAAATTATCAAAAAGATTCAACGCTTTCTGTGCTGAGTATGGAAGAGATTTAACACTGATATTCGAACCAGGAAAATTCCTAGTGAGCGAAGCAGGTCATTTCTTAGTAAAAGTAAACGTTGTAAAACAAACAACATCAACAGTTTTTGCTGGAGTAGACAGTGGTTTCAACCACTTAATCCGTCCAATGTTATACGGATCTTCACACCATATCGAAAACATCTCAAACCCAAAAGGAAAAGAGCGTTTTTACTCAGTTGTAGGATACATTTGCGAAACCGATACTTTTGCAAACAACCGCAGAATTCAGGAAATTACTGAAGGAGATATTTTATCTTTCAGAAATGCCGGAGCATATTGTTTCTCAATGTCTTCAAACTACAATTCAAGATACAAACCAGCCGAAGTTTTATGGATGAACGGTCAGGGAATCTTGATTCGCCAAGCCGAAACATTTGAAGATTTACTTAAAAATCAAATTCCGTTGCCACAAGAAATTGCTGCTGCGGTTTAACAATAGAAAAAAAGAGAATATCACTTTAATCCCGTTTCTTAATTGAGGCGGGATTTTTTTATTGTAGATTTTTGATTTTAGATTAATAGAACATTCCTCAAGTTTAGGATTTTTTATTTTAGGTTTTTAAACTGTGTTTTCCAACCAGTTTAGCTTAAAAAATTATTATAATAAAAACATAATTAAAGTAAGAAATTATTTATATTTTAGCAGCGTAATTTGAAACTTAAAATAAAATGGGATATTATCTAACTAGTTATTTGACAAACAGCTCGGAGATAAAAAAATTATATGGAAGTAAGGATGAAAAATTGTTAACTACTCTTTTAAAGGACCTTTCTGAAGAATTAGAATCATTAAATGATGATTTTGATTATGAACTTAATGAAAATGAAGATTTTGATTCTGATGATATTGAAAATAAAGATTCTCAACAAATACTAACTGACATAATAAATGGCGAAGTTAGATTTCCTGAATTAGCATTCATGTATGGCTATGTTTATGAACTACTTTGTAAATATTATGGAAAAACAATATTTCCTCCAAATAAAGAGTATTCTACAGCATATTATTGGGAAATTCCCAAATCATCATACAAAGCTTTTATTTCAATTCCTTTTTCAAGTGATTTTCCAGAAATTTACAGTATTGAAATAAGCAATCTCGAAGCAGAAAAGGATTTGTTTTTATCATTAAAAGACAGAAATGGTATTAATGAAGAAGGTTTAAAAATTGAAAAAGAAGATTTCAAATTTATCTTTGATGAAGCAATTAAACAGAAAAAAGATCTTGTATTTTTTTTGTATTGATTAATTTTTAAGTCAAATAACTTGAATTTGCAACAATAAGTAAACTTCGAAAATTGATTCTTTTTTATGTAAACAACCTAAAAGAGAATATTACTTTAATCCCGTTTCTTAATTGAGGCGGGATTTTTTATTGTAGATTTTGATTTTAGATTTTTTACAAACATTTTATCAGCAAAGTAGAAGCCCTCGCAAAATAAGCACTCCTTTAAAAATTTTAAGATTTAGAACAACATAAAAAAGTAAGTTTATTTTTATAATTTTATAAAATAATATATACAAATGGAACTTAGAAAAGAAATCGAACCACAATTAGAAATTGCCGAAAAACTCTATCCGGAAATACTAAAATCTATTATAGATTATACCGATTTTGTTGATGAGAATGGAGATGAAGAAGAAATTGAATACCAAAAACTAGAAGATAAGCTTCATCAATTAACGGGAAAAGACATGTCTCAATTTAATCTTTGGGAATGGTGGGAAGGCGAAGGCGCAGAAGTTCTTTCTTTTAGAATTGCATTACCTGCCCCTATAAAAGTTGAAAATATTACGAAAGAAGAACTTACTGAAATTGTTTCAAAACGTATAAAATGGTTTGATGAATGGATGAAAAAGAAAGATACTGACCAAAGTTTTAAAACACAGTTTACTCCTCACTTAGAAGGTTATTATCATGATTTTCTAAAGTTAAATTTCAAAAAAACATACAATTATCAAAATATATTCTGTACACAGAAAGATAAAGACAATAATTTTTTCGATCTAACGAGCCAAGAAAAAATTAACAAGCTTTGGAATGATGGAAAGTTTCAATGATTTTAAAAATATTATTTAATCCCGTTTCTTTATTGAGACGGGATTTTTTATAGTAGATTTTTGTACCGAAACCTCGGGATAGATTTTAGATTTATGCATTGTCAGGCTGAGCTAAGTCTAATCCTTGCAAAATACCGCCTAGTTTTGTCATTTCGACGAAGGAGAAATCCTCGCAAGTAACTCCACAAAGCATACCAAACTAAAAAAGAAAGAAAAATCCTAAAAATTATTTATCTTTAGCACCAAAAAATGTTAAAGCAACAAGGTTATCATACTTATTACATATACATACTAACAAATAAATACAAAACCGTTTTCTACACGGGAGTGACAAATAATTTAAGAATTCGTTTGAGTCAGCATAAAGAAAATAAAACCATTGGAAATAAAACTTTTACATCAAAATACAATGCAACTTATTTATTATACTACGAAAAATTCACATGGATTCAGGAAGCCATTGCCAGAGAAAAAGAAGTAAAAGATTGGCGCAGAGAAAAGAAAATTGAATTGATAAAAACGATTAACCCAAGTTTGGATTTTCTTAATTATTTATTTGAATAATGTTTTCAATCTTTGTAGAATTACTTGCGAAGATTTCTCCTTCGTCGAAATGACAAGATTGCGGAAAATCAGAATTCTAAACTGAAACTTAGAACAATAGATTACCTCAGAAAAATCGCAAACGTATTCTTCAAAAAAATTAAAAAATTTTAAATACCTTTGAAATTATGAGCACAACATCAAAACCAAAACATATCGGCAGAAACATAAGCCGAATCAGAGAACTTCGAGGCATGAAGCAGGAAGCACTTGCGCAGGCAATTGGTACAAATCAGCAGGCAATTTCTGGTATTGAAGGAAGCGAAACGATTGATGATACAAAGCTTACAAAAATTGCAGAAGCACTTGGCGTTACAGTTGAAGCTATCAAAAGTTTTTCAGAAGAAAATGTATTTAATTATTTTAATACATTTAATGATTCCGTTTCAAACAGCAATTTTGGTCATAATAATATTTGTAATTTCAATCCGCTTGATAAAGTTGTAGAACTTTACGAACGTTTGGTTCAGGCCGAAAAAGACAAAAACGAATATTTAGAAAAATTACTAAAAGGAAAATAATTTCCTCGATAATAAAAATCCAGCAAAAGCACAAAGTTCTTATGATTTTGTGCTTTTTTTGTAAACAGAAAACAAACAAATAAAATACAACAAAATGAAACCACAAATACGAATCCTTGTTTACTCAATTCTATTCTTTTTATACCTTACTTCTACAACCTTTTTTCTTTCGGTAGGCGAAAAATTAAAAACCGATCCTTATATAACTTTAGGCTGCGGATTTGCCGTTTTCAATCTCATTTATGCCTTTTTTGGATTAAAGTGGAACGTATTACTAAATATAATCTCTGCTATTGGTATTGCTGCTTTATCTCTATTTCTGGCTTTAAAATTTACCAATCTGCATTTGTTTATAGATTACGATCCGTATCAGGTTAAAACTGCCATATTTGCCAATGCTGTTTTCTCAATTATTTTTTGGGAAATTGTGTATCAGATAAAAATTAGAAAATCATAAATTAAAATCAAAACTCCCCAAATCTAAAACCAAAAACAATGAAAATTACGATTTCCCTGTCGGCATTATTCCTGTTATTTACTGCCAATGTTTTCAGCCAGACCCTAGCCGATTTAAAATTAAAAGCAAAAGAAATTCCAAAAGGCTATACAGCAAACGACGGTCAAATTTGTGTTACGCCTCAGGCTTGCAATTTTTATACAGATATCGAAACCTACAGTAATATTGTGGGAGTCGTAAAAAGCAAGCAGATTCAAAGTTTTAAAAACAGAGCCGACAGCGGTTCTATTATGTATTTTGAATTTGAACACGTTTTTAAAGGAGACAGATTTCTGCAGGGATTATTATGGGGAAAAGCCGGCCAGCCAACCGATGAACGTCCGGAAGAATATTTAGCAAAAGGAAAATTTCTAATTATTTGGAGTTTCCGCCCAGACAGCCCTGTCAAAGAAAAATCAGAAACAAAAATTGAAGCTATTTTGCAATAAGCAATAAATTTCTATTTACCATGAGAGCTCCGGAGGAGTACAATATTTATAGCACAATTTATTTCCATGCATAAAAAGCTCCAGAGGAGCGGCACATTTTTAAACAATATATATATCGCTCCGCTGGAGCTTGAAATCTGCGTGTACATTATTGCTATAAATATTATGCTTCTCCGAAGCATTTTTTATTAGACAGTTAATTTCAACGAATAAATCAGAAACAAAAATTGAGGCTGTTTTGCAATAAGCAATACATTTTCTATTTAATGCGAAAGCTCCGGAGGAGTGCAATATTTATAGCACAATTCATGTCAATACACAAAAAGCTCCAGAGGAGCGGCACATTTTTAAACAATATAT